>SCKQ01000085.1 GCA_004124535.1 Fidelibacterota bacterium | reverse complement strand
CATCATTAAAGAGCATGTCCAAGAGATCATTACTGTAAGTGAAGAGAATATCGTCAAAGCAATGAAACTAGTGTGGGTCGAACTAAATATCGTTATTGAGCCGTCTTCTGCTGTTGTATTGGGTGCACTTTTTGAAGATCCATATACAATGAAAGGTAAAAAAGTTGGAATGATACTTTCCGGTGGTAATGCAGATTTAGAAAATCTTCCCTGGTAGATGATTAAAGCCATATTTTTACTTTTTATACTTTTTTTCAGTTCCTACAGCCAAGGGCCGGCTGTTTTCATTCAACCTAATTCCTTTGAAGTAGCTGATGGCACAAAATTTATTGTTCTAGGTGATTGGGGTCGCCGGGGCAATGCCAAACAGCAAGCTGTTGCTAATGCAATGGCTTTTACGGCACAAGTCTATCCTATAGACTTTGTTCTAACAACGGGAGATAATTTTTATCGAAAGGGTGTTAAAAGTATTCATGATAAGCATTGGCAAGAATCTTTTGAAAATGTTTACAGCAAAAAATCTTTGCACGTACCTTGGTATACATCGCTGGGTAACCACGACTATTACGGCAATATTGAAGCACAGATAGAATACACAAACCACAGTGACCGCTGGAAGATGCAAGCTGCTTATTATACTCAATCCATCGTAACACAAGATTCTGCTGAAATATTGCTCGTTATAACCGATACACAAACACTCAAAAAAGAATCTAACGGATTCCAAGAGCATTATGCCTGGTTGGATAGCACCTTGAAACATTCAACAGCAGACTGGAAGATTGTCGTAGGTCATCATCCAATTCGAACCGGTGGAAAACATGGTGAAAACGCTAATCTGGTTCAATATCTTAAACGTATTTTGGATCGTCACAACACTGATGTGTATTTTGCAGGTCACGATCATGACCTCCAGCACCTCAAAGATGAAAACATCCACTATGTTGTTTCTGGTAGCGGCTCTTCAACAAGAATGGTAAAAGAAACACCCTATACCCTTTTTCAAAAATCAGCACTTGGTTTTGTGTTAGGAAGTATTAACAAAACAGTACTGCATTTATATTTCATCAATGAACAAGGTGTACTTCTGTATTCAACTACTATCAGTAAATGAACTCCATTAAGATCAAAATAGGTCGATTGGAGGATGCAGTTGACCTTGCGCATCAAATTCCTGAATTTGATAATCCTTATAATATTGATGAATACAAAAAACGATTGCTGAGTGATCATTTAGTCTTAACCGCCCATATTGAAAATGAAATCGTCGGCTTCAAAATTGGATATGACCGTTTTAACGACGGTTCCTTTTACAGCTGGATGGGAGGCGTGCTTCCGGAAAACAGAAACCAAAGCATTGCTGAAATGTTGGCTGATTACCAAGAAAACTGGGCAAAAAAAAATAGCTACGCATCTATTCGTTTAAAAACACGGAAAAAGCATGAAGCCATGTTATTCTTTTCAAAAAAAAGAGGATTTGTAATCACAAAAGAAATAGCGAAAATTCCAAAGGAAGAATCAAGAACTTGGATGGAAAAACAGTTATAAATATGTGGAAGCAAAAAGAGATATCCCTCCCCAGTCATTCACGGGGATTTCATATCATTACTGATCAGATTGTGCAGGCGATACCGGAGATCAAGGATATTTCTGCGGGATTGCTCCACGTGTATATCAAACATACGTCTGCTTCCTTAACTATCAACGAAGATGCTGACCCCTCGGTGCGGGCAGATTTTGAGTCCCATTTTAACGAGATTGTCCCGGAAAATGCTCCTTACTACAGGCATACCATTGAAGGTCCGGATGATATGCCGTCCCATTTGAAATCAGCCATATTGGGCTCTTCAGTGAGTATACCCATCACGGATGGAAAATTGAATTTGGGGACGTGGCAGGGGATTTACTTGTGCGAGCACCGGAACCACGGCGGTAGCCGCAGAATCGTACTGACTATAAACGGCGACTAATTCCCACAAACAAAAAACCCCGCTGCTGCGGGGCTTTATGGGTTTTTAATCTTATTTAAAATTCTTTCAATTAAGGCCTATCTTCATCTTCATCACGGCAATCTTCCTTAGCTATTCTCATTTCTTCATCATTATTGATGGTTTGTGTGGTACCATCTCGATAGGTGATATCTACTGGGTACTGCAGAGTAGGACGCTCTTCTGCATCCGGGTTTGTTTCATACCAGGCCTTAAGTTCTGCCCAGTCTTCTCTATCTGCCACAGTAATGGTTGAACCGTCGGGCATGATGAATGTGACAGGATACACGAGCGCAAAGCATGCTCTGTCCTTATCATCATCTCTGTCACCGCAACGTCTATAAGCACCGCGCATCTCATCATCATTATTGATGGTTACAGTTGTTTCATTTTCTTCATCATCATCTTCGTAAACAATATTTACTGGGTACTGCAGAGCAGGCTTTTCTTCTGAATCTGGATTCGTTTCATACCAGGCCTTGATCTCTGCCCAGCCATCCTCATCATTACTTGTAACGGTGATTGTTGAGCCATCGGGCATATCAAAGGTAACAGGAAAAACTAGATCGAAACATTTCCAGTCTTCTTTATCATCGCCATCTCTGTCCCATCCATCTTTATCTCGTCCATAATCATTAGGATCAAGCTTTCTGCCTTCCAGGTTAAAGTAGACTTCATTGCGGTCACCGAACCTGTGCCCAACACCTGCCAGATCTACTTCATAACCCAAGCCTGTTGCTTTCTTTGCAGCAATACCCATATAATCGTAATAATCCTGTTCCATAACCGTTCGGGATTGACCAGGCAATTGCTCC
>SCKQ01000059.1 GCA_004124535.1 Fidelibacterota bacterium | reverse complement strand
GCGCAACGTGTCGCTGATTTTTTGGGTACTGCTCATCACCAGGTTGAAGTATCGGAACAGGAATTTCTGGATGCGATTGAAACTGTGATTTATAATATTGAATCTTATGATACCACCACGGTCAGGGCTAGCGTAGGCAATTATCTTGTCTCGAAATTTGTTAATGAAAATTCAAACTGTAAAGTGATCTTTAATGGTGACGGCGCTGATGAAGTCTGCTGTGGATATGTGTATTTAAAAAATGCACCCACACTGGAAGCACTTCAAAAAGAGAGTGAAAGACTGGTGAAAGAAATTCATTATTTTGATGTGCTTCGTTCGGACCGAAGTATCAGTTCAAATGGATTGGAAGCCCGAACACCCTTTCTGGACAAGGCATTTGTAAAATATTATTTATCTATTCCTCCAGAACTTAAAATGTTTGAAGGGGAAGAACAGCTAGAGAAACACTTATTAAGAAAAGCGTTTGATGGACAGAACTTGCTTCCAGATGATATAATATGGCGGCGAAAATGCGCCTTTTCCGATGGTGTTAGTAGTGTAAAAAAATCTTGGCACACAATCATCCAAAATTATGTTGACCGAATTATATCCGATGAAGAATTTGAACGTGAATCAACAAAAATTAGCCATTGCCCACCAGCTCTTAAGGAAAGTTATTACTACCGCAAAATATACCAGCAGTTTTTTGGACAACACGATAATTTAATACCGCATTTCTGGTTACCGAAGTGGACTGATGTTATTGATCCGTCGGCAAGGGAATTAAAAGATTATCAGGAATAGATAATTTTCCTGATAGTTAATAACACAAATGTGTCATCAATCAGATCAATTGGTGGAAAGAGTATATTCGTTAAATTCAGCTCCTAGATTTTATGAGTACACCCACCAAACGCGTAGCATTCCATACCTTGGGATGCAAATTAAATTTCTCGGAAACGGCCACCATTTCCCGTGATTTTATTCGTCATGGATTTGAAAAAGTAGATTATCGGGATGAAGCGGATATTTATGTACTGAACACCTGCTCTGTAACCGAAAACGCTGACAAGAAAGCCCGGAAACTCATTCGCCAGGCCAAGCGGAGAAACCCTAATTCTTCAATTGCCGTTATTGGTTGTTATGCCCAGTTGAAGCCCGAAACCATCGCTGGAATTGATGGCGTGGATCTGGTGCTTGGTGCGGAAGAAAAATTTAATCTTTTGAATCACCTGGACACCCTTGATCTGAATAACGGTACAAGAGTTATTAAATCGGATATCAATCATGTGCACACCTTTACATCGTCCTATTCATCCGGAGAGCGGACACGGTCATTTCTTAAGGTGCAGGACGGTTGCGATTATACCTGCTCCTTCTGTACAATTCCATTCGCTCGGGGCGAGAGCCGCAGCGATACCATTGTCAATACCATGAAAGTTGCCCGGGAAGTCGCTCAAACTGATGCACGGGAAATCGTGCTTACTGGGGTCAACATCGGCGATTTCGGAAAGGGAACGACAGAAACTTTTTTTGATCTCATCCAGGAATTAGATCAATTGGAGGGGATCAGTCGCATCCGCATTTCATCCATTGAACCGAATTTGCTTACGGATGAGATAATCGAATTCTGTGCAGCATCACAAAAATTCATGCCCCATTTTCATGTGCCGCTGCAATCAGGATCGGATAAAATTTTAGGCGCCATGCGCCGAAGATACAAACGGACTTTGTACGAAAATTGTGTTGCCAAAATAAAACACTGTATCCCCGATGCCTGTATCGGTGTAGATGTGATTGTTGGCTTCCCGGGAGAAACGGATGACGATTTTCTTGACACTTACAATTTCCTGAATGAACTGGATATCTCTTATCTTCATGTATTCACCTATTCTGAGCGACCCAATACTGATGCGCTAGAAATCGGGGCAGTTGTTTCGAAGGAAGACCGCGCTCACCGCAGTAAGATGCTGCATATTCTTTCCGATAAAAAACGGCGCTTCTTTCATGAGCAATTCATCGGACAGGAAAGACCCGTTCTCTTTGAATCAGTGAAAAACGGTAAGATTATGGGTCATACGGATAATTACATACAGGTTCAGGTGAATGGCGAAATTGATCTCATCAATACAATTAATAATATTTTACTGAATGAAAATAATGACATGATTGTGAATGGGATTTTAGCTTGAAAGAAAATCCCTTTGTTGGCTTGGCGGGCAATATCGGTGTAGGTAAAACTACTTTTACAGAAATAATTGCTGAAAAACTTGGCTGGATCCCCTATTATGAATCGGTGGCTGATAATCCTTATCTCATAGATTTTTATAGAGATATGTCTCGCTGGAGTTTCAATCTGCAAGTTTATTTTTTACATAAGCGGTTTAAGACCCACCACGAAATGAGTATGTCTAATGGCGGCGTGATCCAGGACCGAACGATTTATGAAGATGTGGAGATATTTGCCCGCAACCTTTATGAAATGAAATTCATGGATAAGCGGGACTGGCACAACTACCTCGATTTATTTGGTATAATGACTTCCTATCTGCGCAAGCCGGACTTGATCATTTATCTTAAAGCATCCACAGATACATTATTGACAAGAATCAATAACCGCTCCAGAGATTATGAAAAATCCATCGACCCCGAATATTTACACACCTTGAATGTTGCCTATAATAAATGGATCAGCAACATAAAGGATATTCCGGTGCTGCAAGTTAAAACAGATAGATTCAACATTTTTGAAGATAAAGAAAAATTAGATTCAATTATGAATGAAATGAATGAGTTGCTGACATGAAAAGACTGATATCAATATCAATTATATTTTTTCTTTTTTCATGTGCTGAAAAAGCAGAACAGCCATTTGGTTTGGTGATCCATGGTGGTGCCGGCACGATTACTCGGGAAAATATGAGCACTGAAAAAGAAGCTGAATACATATCAAAACTCACGGCGGCATTAAAAACGGGCTATGCCATTTTAGAGATTGGTGGATCAAGCATAGATGCTGTGGAAGCCACTATTAAGGTTATGGAAGATTCACCGCTATTCAATGCCGGGAAAGGTGCGGTATTCACAGGCGCCGGCACCAATGAATTGGATGCGTCCATTATGGATGGCGCTACGCTGCAAGCGGGAGCTGTGGCCGGAGTAAAGACAGTTAAGAATCCCATCTCCGCTGCCAGAAAGGTTATGGAAGAAACATGGCATGTACTTTTAGCTGGCGAAGGGGCAGATGCTTTTGCCAAAGAACAGGGATTGGACATTGTAGACAACAGTTATTTCCATACCGAACACAGATTCAAATCGTTGATAAAAGCGAAAGAACAGGAAATGGAAAAACACGGTACGGTTGGGTGTGTAGCTTTGGATAAGAAGGGCAACCTTGCCGCAGGCACATCCACCGGAGGACTGACCAATAAGCGCTGGGGCAGGGTGGGGGATTCACCTATTATTGGCGCCGGTACGTATGCCAGTAACGAAACATGCGCTGTATCAGGAACGGGACAGGGTGAATATTTTATTCGCGGGAGTGTGGCTTATGATATCGCCGCCCAAATGAACTATGAAAAGAAATCTGTACAAACCGCAGCCCAGGCAGCCATTGATAAATTAACTGAACGCGGCGGGACAGGCGGCGTCATTGTTATGGATAGCAAAGGGAATATCGCCGTGCCCTTTAATACGGAGGGTATGTATAGGGGGTTTTATTTAAATAACGGTGAGTTGACCGTTAAGATATATAAAGATTAGTCCTCGTAATCCTCTATAGGTGGACACGAACACACCAGATTTCTATCTCCATACGCATTATCCACTCTGCCGACTGCAGGCCAAAACTTTGAGTCTCGTGTCCATTCTGCCGGATAGGCTGCCTGTTCTCTCCCATAGGGATGGTTCCAATCATCAGAAGTAACATGTTGAGCCGTGTGCGGAGCATTTTTTAATACGTTCTCTGTTTTATCCGCATCGCCATTTTCAACAGCAAGGATTTCATCTTTTATAGAAATTAACGCTTCACAAAAGTGATCCAGTTCAAATTTGGTTTCACTTTCTGTAGGTTCGATCATCAGTGTCCCTGGAACGGGGAATGACATCGTGGGCGCATGGAAACCATAATCCATCAATCGTTTAGCGACATCTTCATCGGTTATTCCACTGGATTTTCTAAAGGGACGCATATCTACTATAAATTCATGACCCACCATTCCATTTTGGCCTGTATATAAAATATCGAAATGTACACTCAGTTGTTTGGCCATGTAGTTTGCGTTGAGAATGGCCACTTGGGTTGCTTTTTTTAGTCCTTTGTTGCCCAACATTTTTATATACGCCCATGATATGGATAGAATGCTGGCGCTGCCAAAGGGAGCCGCTGAAACAGCTTTGACACCTTCTTTACCACTGGTACTGACAATCGGATGACCGGGCAGGAAAAGAGTTAAATGATCTTTTGTAAAAATGGGACCCATGCCGGGGCCACCACCACCATGAGGAATACAAAATGTTTTGTGCAAATTAATGTGGCACACATCGGCGCCAAAATCTGCCGGTTTACATAAGCCCACCATGGCATTCAAATTGGCGCCGTCCAAATAGACCTGGCCGCCATGATCATGGATGACTTCACACACTTCCTTGATATGGGCTTCAAACACTCCGTGGGTGGAAGGATACGTAACCATAAATGCTGCCAGATCATTGCTATGAACTTCAGCTTTTGCTTTGAGGTCAGCCATATCGATGTTGCCGCCTTCGTCACATTTTACGACAACTACTTGCATACCATTCATAACTGCACTTGCGGGATTTGTACCGTGGGCTGAGGCGGGGATCAGGCACACATTACGATGCTCATTTCCATTGGCTCGATGGTAAGCGGCAATGACTTTTAGCCCGGTAAATTCGCCTTGGGCACCGGAATTGGGTTGAAATGAATAGCCCTTAAAACCAGTCATGTCACAGAGCCAACCACCTAATTCTGATATAATATCTTTATATCCCTTGGCGTGGTGTACCGGGGCAAAAGGATGGAGGTCAGCAAACTCCGGCCAGGTGATACCCATCATTTCTGATGTTGCGTTTAATTTCATGGTACACGAACCAAGGGGAATCATACTAGTGGCCATGGACAGGTCTTTCTGCTGAAGCTTATATATATAACGCAGCATTTCCGTTTCAGAGTGATGAGTATTAAATACGGGATGGTCTAAATAAGTGGATGTTCTGCTGAGATCATGTTGAATTGGTGTACCACTAGGATCAACGGGTTCTGCAGCGAACACATTGAGAATATCTATAATATTCTCTTTATTTGATGTTTCATCTATTGTTATCCCTAATGTGCCATCACCATAATCGCGGAGGAGCATGCCAGCTTCTGTAGCTTTCTTCACGCAGTTTGAATCAGATTTAAAACGAACAGTATCAAAAAAATGATCATGGATAAATTCATAACCAGCATTTTCAAGGGAAGCAGCCAGCATGGCGGTTAAATAATTTACGCGTTCAGCAATGCGCCGAATGCCTTGAGGACCATGATAAACAGCGTACATGCTGGACATGATGGCCAATAGAACCTGGGCTGTACATATATTAGATGTGGCGCGGTCCCTGCGAATATGCTGTTCACGGGTCTGCAGTGCCATACGCAGGGCCGGACTGCCATGGACATCTTGAGATACACCGATGATCCTGCCGGGGATTTTGCGTTCATATTTATGATGCGTTGCAAAAAAAGCAGCGTGAGGACCACCATAACTCATGGGTACACCAAAACGCTGGGAACTGCCTACAACAACATCAGCTCCCCATTCACCCGGTGGTTTAAGCAGTGCCAGGCTCAACAAATCTGCGGCTACGGCGACAAGGACTCCCGCTTTATGGGCTTGGTCACATATTTTAGAATAATCTGAAATTCGACCATCGGTAGCAGGATATTGAATAAGGATACCCAATGTATCATCATTAAACTCAAAATCATGCTCATCAGCAACAATCAGAGTTAAGCCTATGGGTTCCGCCCGTGTTTGCAGCACAGCAATGGTTTGCGGATGGCAATCTTTCGACACAAAAAAACAATTTCGTTTGGGACTCAAACGGGCGAACATGGCCATGGCTTCAGCAGCAGCAGTGGATTCATCCAAAAGGGAAGCATTGGCAATATCCATTCCGGTCATATCACAAACCATGGTCTGGAAATTCAAAAGCGCTTCCAGTCTGCCTTGGCTGATTTCAGCCTGGTAAGGAGTATATTGTGTATACCAGCCCGGATTTTCCAGAACATTCCGCTGAATAACAGGTGGTGTAATTGTCCCGGTATATCCTTGTCCTATATAAGAACGAGTTACAGTGTTTTTTCCGGCGATGGCCCGCAATGTTTTAATCGTATTCAGTTCATCAACTGCAGCGCCGATATTGAGGGGTGCATCATCCAATATTTCCGCTGGAATCGTCTTTTGGACAAGTTCATCTAGGGATGTAAGCCCAAGGGTATCCAGCATGAAGGTTATTTCCTCATCATTTGGTCCTATGTGCCGGGCAGAGAAATTATCTGCTGGAGGTAAGTGTTTAAACATGGATGGTATTATTGATAGACGTAAAATCAGTCAAGTAATTTAGGGTGTTTTGTTTTAAACTTTCGAAAAGATAATATTCAAAATTACAGTATTTATACCATGTCTTTAAAATCAATCAATCCTGCCAATGGCGAAGAAATCGCTGCCTATAAAGAAATGTCGACAGATGAAGTTGATGGTATTCTAACCTCTGTAAATGACGCTTTTAACTCATGGCGCAAAACATCTTTTTCTATTCGAGGAGAATTATTGAAGAATGCCGCTGCGATATTGCAGTCAAATAAAGAAGCATTTGGACGGCTCATGAGCTTGGAAATGGGTAAACCCTACAGCCAATCTTTAGCAGAAGTGGTTAAATGTGCCAAGGGATGTGAATACTATGCTGATAATACGGAAGAAATTTTAGCGGACAGGATCATCGAGACAGATGCCTCAAAAAGCTATGTATCTCATCAGCCCATAGGCATTGTCCTGGCTGTCATGCCCTGGAATTTTCCTTTCTGGCAAGTGTTTCGCTTTGCAGCTCCAGCCCTCATGGCGGGGAATGTAGGCGTTTTAAAACATGCATCAAATGTACAGGGCTGTGCTCTAGCAATTGAAAATATCTTCGTCGAAAGCGGCTTTCCTGAAAATGTGTTTCGCACCTTAGTGATTGGTTCAAAACATGTTGAGAATGTTATTAATAATCCACACGTGAAAGCGGTAACCCTCACAGGCAGCACACCTGCAGGAAGAGCAGTTGCCTCTCAATCTGGTGCGGCATTAAAAAAGACAGTCCTGGAATTGGGCGGCAGCGATCCCTATGTTATATTAAAAGATGCTGATCTGGATCAAGCTGTGGAAGCTTGTGTCATCGGACGCCTGTTAAATACGGGGCAGAGCTGTATTGCCGCAAAGCGATTTATTGTAGTTACAGACGTTTTGGCAGATTTTCAGGAAAGACTGATTGATGAAATGAGGGTTAAAAAATGGGGTGATCCCTTTGAAGAGGATGTTGATTTGGGCCCCATGGTGAATGAAACAGCCCGTGACGAAATTCATAATCAAGTATTGAGGAGCGTAGAAAAAGGTGCAGCCATACTATTGGGCGGAAAAGTCCCTGATAATCCTGGCGCTTATTATCCTGCAACTGTTTTAGGCAATGTCCGTCCGGGAATGCCCGCATTTGACGAAGAACTCTTTGGACCGGTGGCGGCCGTCATTGCTGCAGAAAATGAAGCAGAAGCCATAAAATTAGCCAATCAAACACCTTTTGGTCTCGGTGCAGCTGTTTTTACAAGTGATATTAAAAAAGGTGAAAAAATAGCATCAGAACAGTTGGAAGCCGGCAGCTGTTTCGTGAATGATTTTGTACGCTCTGACCCCCGATTGCCTTTTGGTGGGATCAAAGCGTCCGGTTATGGACGGGAATTATCGTCGAACGGCATCCTTGAATTTGTCAATTCCAAAACAGTTTATATACGCTAAATTTAAATTAATTTTTTATTTCTTGTTTGTTCTAATAATGTAGGTAATTTCACCCCCGATTTTTTAAGAGATATAGATAGAAATAAATTATCCTTTCTTTTGCTTAAAACATCGGAATTTTTTTGTGCTTTACAAAAAATAAAATATTGAAGAACCAACTAACCAAGGAGACAAAATGCGTATCCTTAAAACAATATTAATCGCATCGTTATTTGTCGCTTCGGCGTTTGCAGCTGTTTCAGGGACGGTTTCTGATGCCAAAACAGGTGAACCCCTTGTAGGTACGTCTGTGTTTGTAAAAGGTACTTTTGTGGGTACCACTACAGATGATAGAGGAACATATTCATTAGATGCTTCACCGGGTGACGTTCTTGTGGTGGCTTATATTGGCTATAAAACACAGGAAATCGTTGTCGGCGAAGGCGTACTTGACATTGCTCTTGAAACAGACGTTTTAAGACAAGACGAAGTTATTGTTACTGGTCTGGCAACCACGGTAAAACGCCGAAATGCCGCCAATGCTGTTGCTGTCGTTTCGGGCGCTGATTTAGTCAATGCACCGATCCAAACACTCGATCAAGCATTGAGCGGACAGTTTGCCGGTGTAAACGTTCGCCGCAATACTGGAGCTCCCGGTGGTGGTGTTAATGTCAATCTCCGCGGTACATCAACGCTCACAGGAAGCACACAACCATTATACGTGATTGATGGAGTAATTATTAACAACGATGCCAACCAATCAGGTGTAGATGTAATCACAAAATCCACTGGTGCGGGTAGTGAAAGGCCCCAGGGCCAACCCACCAATCGTATTGGTGACATCAACCCCAATGATATTGAAAGCATTGAAGTATTGAAAGGTGCCAGTGCCGCAGCCATCTATGGGGCTAAAGCCTCCAATGGTGTGATTATTATCAATACCAAGCGGGGTCGCGGAGGTAAAACAAAATTCAATTTTTCAACTCGTACTGGTCAATCGTCTCTTCTAAAAAAGATGGGCCACCGTGTTTTTGAAGACTATCAAGAAGCTGAAGATCAATATGGAGCAGACATTGCATCATTAGGAAATAATTCAAGCGGCACTTGGGCTGGAAACGATTTTGACTACGAAGAAATCCTTTATGGCGAAGAGGGGAAGTTAACAGAGCACACATTAAGTGCCATAGGCGGTAATGAAAGAACCCAGTTCTATATTGGTGGTCAATATATGGATGAGGGCGGTATTATTGTAAATACCGGTTATAAGAAAATGTCGGGCCGAATCAACGTTAGTCACCGCTTCAGTGAAAAAGCAAAGCTTTCTATAGCTACGAATCTTATTCGTTCTGAAGCAGATCGTGGCGTTACTGGAAATGATAATACCAATATGACCTATGGGTTTTCCATTGGTTTTACACCCAGTTTCATTGATATAAGGGACACAGATGGTGATGGTGAGTTTCCAGACAATCCAACAAACCCGTCCAACCCGTTGGAAACTGCTGAATATTTTGTGAACAATGAATTAACGCATAGAGCACTGGGTTCGCTGACGTTCGATTACAACCTTTTTAAACAGGCAAACCAAAGTCTTAGCTTTTTAGGTGTTGGCGGTGCGGATTTTTACAACCAGGAAAATGAAGTATTTATACCACCATTCCTGCAGATCGAAGAATCCAATGATGAACCGGGTCAAGCTGTGATGACCACGACAGATAACTTGAACACAAACTTGTCATTGAACCTCGTTCATAAACTGAAGATGTCTGGCATGAATTTCAATACCACCGCAGGTCTGCAATATGAGACATATGACTGGAATTCAGTTTTTGTTCATGCTACAGGCATGATTCCGACCCAGACCAACGTGGATAAAGCCAGCTCTCAATCTGTGTATCATGACAGATCTAAACGCCAGGATCGTGGACGATTCTTCCAGGAAGAAATCACTGTTGGTGACAATATCTATCTGGCTTTCGGTATGCGCGGTGATGTGTCCAGCACCATGGGTAATACTGAAGAATACCAATGGTATCCCAAATTGGCTGCTTCGTATCAATTTGGTGAATTTGCAGGAATATTCGACAACTTAAAGCTTCGTTTTGCTAATGGCGAAACAGGAAACATGCCCCAACCAAGAGCAAAGTTTACCACCTTGTCATCTTCTAATATAGGTGGTATCAACGGACTTATTCCTGCGTCAACAAGAGGCAATTCCGGCATTAAACCGGAACGCACCGCAGAAACAGAATTTGGTGCAGACTTCTCTGTAATGGGAGGCTTGGCGACTGTGGAGGCAACCATGTATACACAGAACATCACAGACCTTAGTCTTCTGGTAGACCTGCCTGCTTCATCTGGCTCGCTCTATGGCTGGGAAAACGGTGGAGAAATGGAAACGAAAGGGACTGAGCTTACGCTGGGGCTGAACCCAACACAACTTGTCAGCCTGGGAGGCTTGGACTGGAATTTCCGAATGAATTATTATACATCAGAATCTAAGGTTACAAAGTTGACGGTGGATCCTTACAATTTTGGTGGTTTTGCCACTTTCCTTGGTACATACAGAATTGAAGAAGGTTGGTCCCCCACTGCTCTTGTGGGGTCTGAAATGTGGTACACAGATCATGTAAATGGTACCAAAACAACTAATAGTTGGACAGATGCAGATGCAGATGAAATACAAGCCGAGGATGGAAGCGAAGATAATGATCCATTTTTAGTTAATAGTATACATCAACATAAAAAATTGGGTGATGAAAATCCCGATTACAGGATTTCCTTCCGTAATTCTTTTCAATTTGGCCCAATTGAACTATCATTTCTCATTGACAAGAAAGAAGGAGGTCATGCCATTAACCTGGCCAACCTGATCTATGACCTTGGCGGTACGACAGCCGATTATGAAGAGAATGGCGGCGACCGACTTGGTGGTTTGGGTACGGTAACACAGCCCTATATCGAATCGACTACCTATACTGCTTTACGGGATATCAGCTTGAACTACACTTTGCCCAGTAGCGTATCTGATCGACTTGGACTGAATTATCTTCAGGTAGGTTTTTCCGGCCGCAACCTATGGTTAGACACTGATTATACGGGGTTGAGCCCTGAAGTGAGTCAGTTTGGTAATGAAGCAGTTGGCGGTTCAGTTGATACGAATCCTTTCCCGCTTTCTAAGAGTATGTATTTCACACTTTCACTCGGATTATAATCCAGGAGGAAATAATTATGAAAACGATTAGAACAAATAAAACATTGAAGATCCTCCCCATGATAGCAGTTCTTTTTTGGGCTGGATGTGAAGATCTGGATTTTCCGGATCCAAATAACCCCACAGATGAGACAGCGACAATTCAAACACTGGTAACGGGAGCCGAAGCTGTTATGCGTCAGGATCTTGGTGTCTACCTCAGGGATCTATTGGTTGTGGGCCGTGAAGCCTACTACCTTGAACCTGCTGACCCAAGGTATACAGGTGAATTGTTACATGGTCCTATTGATCCGGGCGGCTTCCTCTGTTATCGCCCATGGCAAACCGCTTATAAGGTTATTGCAAATTGTGAGACCATTATGGGTAGTGCAAATGCAGATGCAGGTGCAACAGGGGTCGCTCAAACACTGCACGCCTATAGCTTGATGCGCTTGGTTTACTTGTGGGATGAAAGCGGCGCCCGCTTAAACTATGATGGTGATATTACTGCCGCTGTGGCCACCAAAGCAGAAGTGCTGGCCGAGATTGAGCGTCTCTTAGATACCGGCTATAGTGATCTTAATTCAGCAGGAAGTGCTTTTTCATTCTCGCTATCCAGCGGGTTTGATGGTTTTGATACACCTGCAACGTTTGCTTTATTCAATCGCGGTTTACGTGCCAGGGTAGCTGTCCATCAAAGTGATTGGAATACAGCCCAAACGGCTCTAGACAATTGTTCAGCCTGGGCAACCTCCTCTGATCCGGATGAAGGTGTGTACCATGCATTTAGTTCTGGTGCTAATGATCAGGGTAATGAAATGTATGAAGATCCTACAGC
>SCKQ01000058.1 GCA_004124535.1 Fidelibacterota bacterium | reverse complement strand
TATAGATGGTGAGCATAAGACCGTCGAACTCCAAGCTGTTGTCTCCGTATACTCCAGTTTGGTTAAAAAGGACGATGCGAGAATCGGTAATATCCCGGACGGTATAGATAATCTCATTGGCAGAGGTATCATCAAATAGGAAATGGTAAGTAGTGTTGTCTTTTATCTTAAGTGGGTCAAGCAGGTCGTAGATGATGGTTCCTGTTGCGGGCCCGGAGATATGTTCCAGTTCGGATAGATCAGGAGGGACGTATCCTGATACCGGTGCAGATGGCGTCGCAATCGCCGTATTTACTCCTGATCCCACAACATTGCCTAACCTATCCAGTTCAAAATCGATGGCGCAAATACTCGGGGAAGCCACCAAAAGAGTAGAATCGTTCGTCAACCCTCTTGCAAAGAAGTCCGTGTCGTATCCTTTATCGTAGGAGACAATGGCATAATAATAAGTCTGTCCATTCAGGACGTCCGTATCCACCCAGAAATGTTCCAGACCGTTATCTGTACCCATGTTCAGATTTGCCCCGGTGGGTTCATCTATTCCCGGTTCGGAGCCGATCCCCACCGAATGGGGACCCACCAACCCGTCCACCAAATCAAACTGTGCTACCGGTTCAAAAAAGACAACATTCCCGTAACTATCTGTCACCGGATCCGAATCGGAAAAGTCATACCAAGTACTTTTGTAGATCATATACCCTTCGAAGTCAAATCCATAGACAGGATCCCTTGATCGTTCAGCAAGTCGATCCCAATAGAGGGTTACCTTCTTGTCGCCAACAGCGGCGAGTAGTTTTGGTTTAAGTGGTGGAGATTTAAAGCGGTAGTTGGCATCGTAAATATTTTGCACTGTTTTCTTGTTCCGAAGAATATCATCTTTATCTTCGCCTAATAAGAGTGCTAAGGAAAATCGTTCAGTTTTACCCGGCTCAAGCAGAAAGAAACCGGAAGAATAGAAGAATTCGTAATTTGTGAGTAAACCAGGATCAGGAAGCACCCAACGATTCGGTTGTAATAAAGTCCACATGAGCTCATCATTGGCAAAGACGACCGAATTCTCAACATGGGATTCCATGCCGGTTAAACCAATCTGGTCGGACTCATCCACATCTGTTTTCCCGAAATTGGGTTCTCCTTGCGTAGGGATACCGTCACCTTCGCCGGTATCCCAGCCTGGATACTTGGGATGGTTGGGCCCGATACCGTCCATTCCTAAATCGTCATTGAGCACTTCGAAAGAAGGTTCCCACTCTCCATTCCCATTCAAGTCACCAAAGCCAAGCCAATCGCCATCCTCATCCCCAGACCAGTGGGGGACTGGTTCCCGTTTGTAAAATAGTTTAAAATTGTCCACATCATCAATACCGTAAGGAAAAACATCCAACCAAATACCGGCGTCGTTATCCCGACTTTCATCAATCAAACCATCGTCATCATTGTCAATCCCATCTTGATCTATCCCCGGGCTTTCAAGAAAGGCAAATCCAATATAACCAACGGGCGACCATCCGCCGGACCCCAAATTATCACTATCCCAGGAGTAAGTAATATCCATATTCCCATAGGAAATAAATTCAGCCAAATCATCATTCTCTTCCCCCGTTCCCCCAACCCTTGCGTCGAACACCTCTCCGAAGACAATTTTATCATAAGTAGTTGTTGAGACGTTTGTGATGTCATAGAGCCAGAAGATACAGTCTTGAGCGAGGGGATCAGACCACTGGAGGCCTCTGACAGAAACCTGTAGCCCTAAACCGTGGCGGTCTGGGTCAGTGTTATCCGGGAAATAATCAAACTCAACATTGTAGTTATCATCCATGACATAATAACTTTCTTGGTCTGCTTGGAAAACATCGCGACCGAAGTAGCCATTCCACGATCCGGGCCACCCTGGGTCATCCTGATTTATCCTATCGGGCCAGTGGGAGGGCCAGCTTTCTAAAAGGTCACTCATGGCCGGGGAGCCCTGGGCCGGATTGAACAATCCCGGTAATGGTTCCCATCCCATCTGACCTCCCAGAATTGGGTTGGTATCCGTGGCATCCCAGTCCAGACTCCTTTCGCTTAGAATATGAATGGTTTCTCCAGATTCATTCACTACTTCTGCTATCACCAGCAAACTGTTTTCATCACCGTATTCATGACCCGACCCCTTCGGCCACTCAATACGTGGAGGCGGATAACCCCAGCCATGCCAGCCGCTGATATCCCCTTGGTTGAAGAAAATTGTTGCAATCAGATTCCCATTGTGGGTTCCCATTCTACGGAACGCCACATCACCATAAGGACCGTCCCCATAAACCACCGTGCCAGCCAAAAGCAGCATCAATGCCATAATGAAATTCTTTGTATGACCAAACTCCCTGCCAGCACTACGCTCTTGTGGGGGGTAAGTTGACCGGGATACGTTTGAAGCTTTATTGCTGGGTTGCCCCATTTTTGAAATAATACCAATCATAGTAATTAGAAGCCTAAGCTGATACCCAATATAAATCGTCGTGGCTGAGAAAACATATGCGGTCGATTCACCCATTGTTGTTGGGATCCGATGTCCACCCACTCACCCCAGAATTGCGTACGAATTGTATACCCCGCACGTCCAGTATCGTTGTACACAGCAATTTCATTCCGACGGTCAAAAAGATTATAAACTTTCAAAAACAGTGAACCCTTGATTCCTCCAATATTGATTTTTTTATGAGCTTTGAGGTCAACCGTGATATTGGCCGGCTTTCTTTCATTATTCTCAAAACGGGTAAATTGGGCGCCTGTTTGCGGTGGTTCGAACGTATAAGGCAAACCACTCCCCAATTTACCCAAAATACTTAATCCCCAGTTTCCAGGTGTCATAATAAATAGATTTACATTTAACGTATGTGTCTGATCCCAATCTAAAGGAACAACCCTGATTTCACTTTCACGACCGCCAATTGCATCTAAAAAGGCATCATTCGGGTCTGATGCGTTTCCTTCGGCAATTTGAAATGTGTAATCCAATGACATGGAAATATTGTTAGACCGCTGTTGGTGTACAGCGAAAGTCACCCCGCGAATGTTACCATAATCCCGGTTAATATATCTGGCATAGAGTCGCGTATCATACATCTCAACAATTTCAGTACCTAATAGATTTCTCATATCTTTATAAAAACCAGTAATATCAATGCCAATGCTATTACCAATTTGTTGCTGCAGACCCAATTCGTAAATAATTGTTTGCTGGGGCTTCAACTCGGCATTCCCCATTTTGTTACCTTCCGTTTCAGGATCAATACTATATACTCTATCAAACACTCCCTTCCCTTCATTCTTATTTAGCGGTCCGGGTCGCACTTCAAACTCAGAATTAAAGTAAAGATACTGAAAAGGGGGTGTCTGAAAAAAGTGACCATACGAAAAATGGATGACGCCTTTTTCCGTAATGGGGTACGCAATTCCAATTCTGGGACTTATTTTTTGCGTCGGTTCAGCATCTTTATATTTGTATTCCCACGGTATGTCCTGTATATCAACCGTGCTTAATATAACCATTGTAGAGCTGTTATAATCTGCCTCGCGAATACGCAGCGGATCAGCAGCACCCATTTGCACCCAAAAATACTTGGCATTATCCGGATCTCTTGTGTCAGTTGGAACTTTGCCGTCAGGGTCAAAGTAGTCAAATCGAATACCAACATTAACAATCATATCCTCAAATTCCATTTTATCCTGAATATATACTGCCATTTCCAAAGGACGGTGTTTATAATTGTTGAAATTTATATTTCCTGGAACATCCTCTCCGATAGCAGGCTCATAATTAGTGCTCCGATTCAATAACACTCTAAAATCTTTATAAGTCATCGTGTATTTTGTAATATCAAATCCGGTTTTTATTTGGTGATTATTTGTCACTTGGCTCAGTAGATCAAACCTGCCTCCGGAACTAGTGGTCCCACGACTTACATGCCAAAGTTTGGTGCCGCCATCGTATAATCTGCCTTTATATGCCTCAATATCCACATATCCGGGATTGAGGGGGTCATCAAAGACATGTCGCTCATAATGGGTGGATATTTTGGAAAATTTTAATGTATAAAAAGTAGTATTAGATAGTGTATGATTCAGGGTAAAAATTTGAGTAAGTGCATTCTTATAGTGCTTGTAATCACCATCCGGATTGTATCTGAATATCTGGTCATATACCCGGTATTTTGACTTATTCCAAAAAACGCCATAAGAGAGTTTGATCTTTGGAAACGGTCGAAAAGTCAGTTTACCCTGTGCAGTCGTTTTCCAAAAGAAATTCATGGAAACAAAAGCGCTGTCCCCAGGTTCAACCGCCCAAAATACACTATCAGGGTTAGATTGATTAAGAAAGCCCGGAGTTACCCACCTTCTGCCATACAACCATCCTTTATCACTGTAATATCTACCTGAAGCAAAAAATGTTAACTTTTTCCCAAATCCTGGAATCGGCCCATTCAGGCTTACTTGAATATTTGTTAAACCATCGGGACTAATATCATCAATATTCCAAAAGACATCCTCATCAAAACTCAAATAATCCCCTGAATAAGTTGAAATATTTCCCGAGAATTCCTTACCCCCATCCTTGGTTACAATTTCAACAATACCAGACATAGCCCTACCGTACTCTGCATTAAATGTTCCACTGACTACCGTCAGTTCCTGCACAACGTTGTTTTCCACTTCCACTGATATTTCACCCGAAAAGGGATCGCTCACAGAAATACCGTCAATAAGGTATACCACTTCACTGGCTCTACCACCGCGAATATGAATTTTATTATCACTCCCTCTCACGATTCCGGCTTGCAGTTCCAGAACGTCCCCAATTTCTTCTACTGGCATTTCGGAAATGGTCTCACTGCTGATAGTTGCCCTTGAAGAAGTGAGATCCTTTGTAATAATAGGTTTTTCCGCTATAACGGTGATTTCCTCACCGGCAATAACGGCAATAGAGAGTTGAAAATCCATGGTGGTAGTGAAATCGGCATTGACAGTAACGTTCGTATAGTTGACATTGGTATAGCCAATCATCATGCACTTAACAGTATATGTTCCGGGAGGTATATTTAAGATATTATAATATCCGTTTAAATCGGTTGCGGCTCCTAACCCTTCCTCGATCACAATAATGTTGCACCCAATGAGCGATTCACCGGTTGTCTGGTCGATAATTCGGCCGCTAATCTTGCCGGTTGTTCCACCCCAAGTAAACGACAAAAATAATGCCGGTATCAGGATCAAATGCCGAAGAAACAAAAAAAAATTACTTTTAAAAAGATAATTAATGTTTATCATTCTATTCTTCTAATTTACATTTCTGGTAGAGCTACGAAGCACAAATTCCGTTTTAAGCATGCTGGTTACATAGGGAATATTATTCGTCTTATCCATTCTTGATAATAATATATCAACCGCATTGAAGGCCAGTTCCCTCAGGGGTTGACGGATAACAGTTAGTGGACTAGGCAACATGGTGGCTGTTTCAAAATCATCAAAACCTATAATTGAAACATCATCTGGGATTTGTAATCCACAATCCATTATCCCTTTACAAGCGCCCAACACGATGCGGTTATTTGCAGCAAAAAACGCTGTCGGGGCGTCACTCGAACGGAGTAATTCTGTTGTTGCTTCATAACCGTGTTTGAATGTGTAATTGCCATGTTTTACATAATGTTCTGTCATAGAAAGAGATGCTTTTGAAAGGGCTTTTCTATAACCCGCATATCGAAGTCGGTTATTTGAATCATAAGAATCGCCGCCGATATAACCAATTTTTTTATGACCCTGAGCTATCAAGTGGTTTACCGCTTCCATAGTGCCTGCTTCGTTATCAACCAGAATATAGTCGGCATCAAATTTATCGATCTTACAATCAAAAAGAGCGAGCGGTACATTTCGATCTTTAATTATTGATATATTTTCTATGGAATTCTGAATTGGTGATAAGATAATACCGTCAACCCGACGACTGAGCAGTACGTTGATATGGCCGTTTTCCTTATCTAAATCATATCCGGTATTACAAATTATTATAGTATATCCTTTAGTGTAAAGGGCACTTTCGACAAACTTTACAAGTTGAGAATAAAATGGATTGGTTATATCTCTAATTACAACCCCAATGGTAAATGTTTTTTTTGCTCTCAGGGAGCGAGCCGCTTCATTCTTTATATAATGTAAATCCTTTGCCAGGGAAGTGATTTTATCGGCAGTAACCTGGCTTATTCCATACTTCTTCCATTTATTGTTTAATACCCGTGAGACCGTCGAGCGCGATACATTAACTTTATCGGCAATTGTTTGAAGAGTTGCCGTCAAACTATGATTCCAACCTTGAAATGAATTTTATCCGTTAATATTAACATGTGGATTTTTTACAGGATTACCACAATCATTTGTGATAGTTCCGCCATCGATTGCGTAAAATTTATATTCATAAAACTTAGCATATCAAGTACTTTTGTTTTGCAATGGTAATGTAATCAAATTCTTTTGAAATTTGTTCAGGCATATTGTAATCAATGAGCACAAAAAGTGTTAGGTGCATAAAATCTTCGATTTCTATACCAACAAACGGATCTATCAGTGAAATCATAGATATAATTATTGGGGCTGGACAACGAAACAGTAGCAAACCAAGAGAGGGCATCTTGCTGGCAGGATGACATTTAACTTGATTAACTAACCGAAAAATCGGTCTTACAGTTCAGATAAAAAACGGAAATTTCCATCATCAGTCCACAAATTACACGAATAAACCCCGAAATGCTTCGGGTACCAGATTATCCGTCACGGCCATCAGAACTGGAAGAAGAAAAAGAGTCCATCGTTTAAAACCATACCCATTATTACTAACCTTGACGTCATGCTGGCGAAAGGGAAGATGACCGTCTCCCAGCTTGCGGAAAAAATCGGCATCACCCTGCCCAACCTCTCCCGGCTGAAACAGGGGAATGTGAAAGGCATCCGCTACGGCACGTTAGAAAAAATCTGCGAAGTGCTGAACTGTAAACCCGGCGATATCCTGGATTACGAACCGGACAAAAAATAATTTATAAATATCATGTTTTAAAAATACTGTGGGGTTCAGGGTTGAATATTATTATTTCTGTTAAGGCTTGATTATTTCTATTATTATTGACCTTGCAATAATTGTTATAAACAATGAAATACGGAGCCATAGCCGGCGGGGAAAAAACAACCGTCCAATCCGCCAGGGACATCCTGGAAAACGCCGGCAATGCTTTTGACGCTGCTGTGGGAGCCGTCTTTACGTCCATGGTGTCAGAATGCAACCTCACAGGACCCGGCGGCGGCGGCGCACTGCTGGCCTGTCCAGTGAATAGTGATCCTGTGTTATTTGATTTTTTCGTAGATACTCCCCCGCCCCAGCCAGGGAAAGAACTGGATTTCTTCAGCGTCTGGGTTGATTTTGGCCCCAGTCAGCAGGAATTCCACGTTGGCCAAGGTTCTGCTGCGGTACCTGGAAATACAGCCGGACTTTTGAAGGTGCATGAACGGCTGGGCCAACTGCCCTTGAATGTTGTATTAGCACCGGCGATCGAAGCCGCAAGGCAAGGCATTGTCTTTAATGAAGCGCAAGGTTACGTAAACGAAATACTTGAACCGATCCTAACCCATTCCGAAAGCGGAAAAACATTATTTGCACCAGATGGAAAATTTTTGAAGGCGGGTGACCAATTTAATAATCCGGCCTTTGCAGATTTTATGGAAGAACTCATTACACAAGGTGCGGACTTCTTTTATAAAGGCCGGGGATCCGCATACATACTCAATACCGTTGGTCAGAGTGGTTTACTTACAGCAGACTGCCTTGCCAATTATAAGGTAGTAGAAAGAGTTCCCTTAAAAAGTCGCTTCAATGGTAAGACCATTTATACCAATCCCACGCCATCGGTAGGCGGCACGCTGATCACGTTTACGCTGCAGCTGCTGGAACGTGCAAACACTGCCTCAAGCACAGATATTATGAACCTGGTACGCGCCATGCAGGTGACGACTGCTGCCAGGAAGGATTCATCCAACGATCCCAATGACAATTACCAGATCTCACAGATACTAGCTGAAAACACCTTCGAGCGGTACCTTGAACAATACCGTTCTCTGCAAACGGCTGCTGAAACTGGAAACGATCCGCCATCCCGCGGGGCCACCACCCAGGTTAGTATCATTGACAAAGCTGGAAATGCAGCCAGCGTTACCACTACCAACGGCGAAGGCTGCGGATATTTAATTCCGGAACTGGGTGTAATGCTGAACAATATGCTTGGGGAGGAAGATTTAAACCCCTCCGGCTTTCACAATTTCCTGCGGCAGCAGCGCTTGCCAACCATGATTTCCCCTACCGTTATCATGGGCAATGATGGACCTGAACTGGTCATTGGCAGCGGCGGCAGCAACCGCATCCGTTCGGCCATGATCCAGGTCATTCTCAATTTAATGAAGAACATGGATCTTGAAAGAGCCATCCAGTCATCCAGGATCCATCTGGAAGGCAACATCCTTCATTGTGAACCTGAAATCCCCATACATGATGAACACGAACTACCTGATGGCATGACCATTCACCAGTGGGGTGAACAGAATTTATTTTTTGGTGGTGTGAATGCTGTTACGCCAGAGGAAGCTGTGGGTGATCCGAGGCGGGGCGGTTCAGGTTTGATTTGTTAGATAAAGACCCGTTTTAAACAAAAAACGACATCGGAAAAGCAAAATACTTAAAATGTCTTAATTATCACTATGCTTTTCGGCACCCTTTTTTACCCACATGGTTGCATTTTCAATCCCTTTATCGGTCAAGATCGTTTCTATGAAATCAGGGATCAAGGGCCCGATGCGCAGGGCAATTGAATATTCTACCCTTGTTTTTCCAGTATCTGTAGGAGATGTGTAGACCAGCCAGTATCCTGCAGAATCATCAAGATCGCTTTTTCGGCTGTAGTCCAGCGTCCAGGTCATACAGCCTTTCTCCGGCTGGTAATCATGCTTGATATAATATTGAACATTCACCATATAAACGGAAATAGTAAAATCAACATAAATGTTCCTGCCTGCCGACATGTAGACTTCAGTACCGCTGATCTCCTGGATCCACTTTGGGTACTGTTGGAAGCTGGTAATCACCTGCCATACGGTCTCCTGGCTGGCGGCCACATCAAAGATAGCCGTTCCACGATCGACATTATCGTGCCTGGTCTGCTTATAGACTGCCTGGCCTGATAAAAGCGCTGCTTGTTCTGCCGGGGTAAGCTCAGCTCTGCCGGGATCGATAAATTTGGTTATGATCCCCTGATGCGGGTGGGGAGTATTGGGGTCTGCAGCTGCTGCCATTTCCAGCAGTGTAGAAAAGATGATTGCATACATAAATTTCACTGGTAACCTGAATCTATAAAACCTATACCACAATAACTGCGCTTTTTATATCCTGACTTTTCCTGAACAAAAACCCCGCTGGACAGGGCTTGATGCTTTTTTAAATCCTAAAGTATAGGTAGTTCATGGTGTAATAGTGATGATTGTTCCTTGCAAAGTTGCATGATACTGCTTCAGGGCAGTAGCAGCTGGTCCGTTTACAACACTACCTGATGTATTGAATTTGCTGCCGTGGCAGGGACATGTAGATGTGCCACTCTGAAAAGCGCCAATTGTACAGCCATTATGAGTGCATCTGCGGCTGTACGCTAAAACACTTGTTTCACTACTCCTGTAAAGGAGAATACCTACAATATCTAAAGCATTGGACCCTAAGGCCAGCGTTCCCCCAACATGAGCAAGGGATTGGTTTTCAGACAGAGAAATATCGACTGTAATGCTAACATCCTGAATGTCATTATTAATTGCTGGACCTGTTGGTCCATTATCAGAACAACCGCTTATAAAGCTTATGGTGAATGAACCCAGCGTGATGGTTCCAAGCCCCATTATGGTATTTATAAGAAACTTTCTGCGGGTACAATATGTTGTTGACGTCTTATTTATGATGTGTTCTTGCAGTTAATTTTCTTTACCAGAATCTATAATCAATTTGAAATTATTTTAAAATATATGGAAACAAAAAACTCCGCTAGTCGGGGATCGTTAATCGTTATTTCCTTTTATCCAGTTACTTAAATGAGGTTTGATGTAGATCAGAAATAAAGCCGAGGAGAGTCCAACAGCACTAAAGATCATACACATGACCATAATCTGGTAACGGATTGCAATAATCGGTGATATGCCCGACAGGATCTGACCGGTCATCATGCCTGGTAAGGAAACCAGCCCAACTGCAAATAGTGAATTAGTGATGGGGATCAGTGCAGCCCGCATTGCAATCCCCCGTGCCTTCGTGTATTCCACGCTCCTGTTCATTTCTGCTTGCAACCGCTCGGCAGCCAGGCTGACACCGTTCATGGAACTGGCAAAAATCATCCCAGCCAAAGGGATCATATACCGCGGCAGATACCAGGGGCTCAACTTCAGCACTGCCTGTGTGACCAATAACAATGTAATACCTCCACCAATCAGAATGGAAACCAGTGCATAGCGGTAAAATTTCATTCTGTTTTCCTGGACTGTGCGCAGGGCAATCCAGCTGCTGGCAAAGACCATAACGGATAAAACGATAATTGTGATATATGCATTATTGGATTCGAAAAGGTACAATAGGAAATATCCAATCAGCAGCAATTGGAACAGCATCCGGATAATAGCATAGATCGTATTCTGCCAGTTCAGTGACCATGCGTGCAGGATGCCGATCACCACCCCAGCTGGTATGAAGACCAGCAATAAACTGGAAAAAGGTATAATAGTTATGGATTCGTTCATGTTAGGCTTGGTTAAATGAAAAGAGATTTTACACCCCGCCAGTCCTAAATGTCTATAAACAAAAAACCCCGCTGCTGGGCGGGATTTGGCTGGCTAATAGGAATACAAGAAAAACAAGCTGATAATAAAATATTATTCAATGAAAATACCCCTTGCAGCACTCCACTCCCAGCCTTCTGTTCCTTCAGGGACATCGTACTGATTTACAAGGTAATGGAGCTCACCATTGAGCCAGTAGCAGGCACTTTCTTGACTGTCGAAGTAGCTCGTATCCCGAGTTGCTACTCCAGCTACTACTACATTGCCATCCACTACACGAATATCATAAGCCAAACCTGTTCCAAAATTAGTCATGGGACCCCCTTCCAGGTCATAGATTGTGCTGTTTTTCCAATATTGAGGAAAAGATCCACCGGTAGTGTAAGGATTGTTGGTATCTTCAAACCAATCCGTGTAACCGGCGACATAAACATCATCACCATCTATAGTAATACCATATGCTCCCGCTCCATAGATGTCAAAGGTTGAACCACCCAGGGGCAAATCAGTCCTGGTAGTATGGCGCCAATAAACAGCCGTTGGCGTATACCCTGCAAAGCTAGATGTTTTAAGTACATAGCCTGCATAATACCTCATATTGCCATCCATAAAAGCAATATCATAGACTTCCCCATCTCCACCGCTAGGGATGGGCAGGTTCGTTCTGTTGTTTCCATTTTTCCAAAAGCAGGGAATATAATAATGGTTATTGTTCATGTAATAACCGCCAACATAGATATCTCCATTGTTACGAATTCCAAGTGCAAATGCTTGTGATTCTGCATTGGTGGTCAGGTCGATCCGTTCTCCATTTTTCCAGTAGCAGGAACCGTTGTCCCACCAGCCAGCGACATAAACATCATCACCATCCACATCAATGCTCTCTCCTTCTCCCCACTCTCCAGGGAGATCAAACCGTTCCTGGTTAATCCAGTAGCAGGCATTTGAACCACTGGTTCCTGAAGTATAAACATTCCCGTTACTGACCACAATGTCTGTAGCCCAATCCCCGTCTGGAAGTTCAATCCTGACTCCGTCCACCCAGTAGCAAGCAGTATAATCACCTGATTCATTATAAGATGAACCTGCAATATATATATTACGACCTGATATAATAGGATTAGATGTGCTTGCATCTTCATTTTCACCCTCTTCACATCCAATCCAAAATAGAAGCAGCATGGCAACTGATACAAATTGAATTCTCTTCATATAAGCAATATTAAGTACCGTTTGTTGTAAATGTCTATAAACAAAAAAACCACTGATGTGGGGCTCTTGCTTATATGCTATCCCTTTGAGTTGGGTTATTTCAAAGGGTTTCATTGTTTTTGATGGCATGTTTCTCTATAATATTAACTATCGAAGTCGAGACATTATAATAATCATCTTGGATTAACCAGTGACCTGCATCTAATTCAATAAATTGATATATACCTTTCATATATTTTCCTG
>SCKQ01000012.1 GCA_004124535.1 Fidelibacterota bacterium | reverse complement strand
AGGCAACCCAGCCGGCCAACCATTCTATTTGGGTGTAGGTGCAGATGGTGATTCTCAATATTTAAACGGATTTATTGAAAAAGTGGCTGTCTGGGACGTGGAATTATCAGCAAGCACTATAGCAGGATTTTATACCTGGGGTGGACCACCATGGTACCTTGGACCTTATCCAACGCTTGATATGGGGGACTACACATCAGCAGCAGATCTAATTGGTTACTGGAACTTCGATGATAGTACTGGTAATCAATCACCAGATCTAAGCGGAAATAGTAAACCAGTAGAAATAAGCCCTGATGCGAGGTATGGATCGTTTGGCTATATAGAACCAGTAACATATTATATCGTTGTTGATTCTTATTCATCTGCAGAAAATGATCCGCCAAATCGTTTCCGGATAAATGTAACTCATCATGTGCCCCCTTTTATAACTGGCTTTGATTTAGCTGAAGACAATAGTTATGTGGATATAACCTTCAATAAAAACACATATACTTTTGAGGAACCTTGGGAACAGGGTGATCACTCTTTATTAATAGAAGACTTTGAGCCTTCAAATTTCCAAGCAAATGGAGGTGTAGCAAATTTGCCCGTTATTAATTCCATTAGTGATACCTTAGATGGCCCACTACAGGGCGGTGAACTTACTGTGCGGCTAAGCCTGGACCCAAACCCAGCATCTGGAGTCGAGACCTTTGAAATAAAACCCTCTACTAGCACCTCGATTTATGATGGCGGTGGAACGCCAATGGCAGACACAACAAACACCGGCGAAATCACGCTGAACGGAGTGGCCGTTACAATTATTAATGCTATCCTAGAAGATGATAATAGCTATATAACAATCACATTTAATGATACCGTTTATTCAGATCAAGCTACAACTGACTCTTTAAACATTAATGATTTTGAACTAATCTTTAACCAAAATGCTGGCGATGGCGGTACTGCGACAAATGTAACTATTGACAGTTTGAGAAGTAATAACGGTGGACCCTTAACAGGTGGAGTAGATATTATAAGGATCTACTTAAGTATAATAGATCCTCCTCCCAGTGGTGCGGAACATATATTAATTAAGCCGAAAGATAATTTATCAATTTATAGTAAAATAGGTGTAGCGATGCCTGAAACTTCAACTTCAGGCGAAATCAATTTGAAAGATAAACTCGCACCCTCAATTACGGAAACAAATCTGGAGGAAAATAATAATGTGAGTTTTACATCCAGTGAAAGATTATATAAAACCAATTTATCAGACGAAGTGAATGAAGGGAATTTTTCATTTGATTTTGATACCTCACCACTGGGTAGCAATGCTGAAACTTTAACAATTAATTCGGTTACAACACCAGCTGCTGCAAGCACTGTATACCTCTATACTTTGAATCTTGATATATCGCCACTCCCGAGTGGTGTAGAAACTGTTTATTTTTATTCAAATCAAACTGCAGCCATTTATGATAGTAGCGGCAATGAATTGGTAGATTCCACAGAACTAGTGACACTCAATGATAAATTGCCGCCAATTCTTGTACCTGATAATTCGTCACTCGAAGAATCAAACAGTTATGTGATCTTAACTTTTTCTGAAGGATTATATACTGATGACAACGGCAATAACCCCGTTACGCCTTCTGACTTTAGTGCAAATATAATCACGATTGATAATGCAACAACCGCATCCATTGCTAGTGTATTGGACTCAACGGGATCCACACTATTAGGTGGTGAAACTTCTATTAGGTTAAATATGAATTATGATAATCCTCCAAGTGGAGTAGAGACTATGGAGATAAGGCCACAGGAAAACCAGGTTTTTGATAGCGCCGGAAACGCAGTTATTGGCAGCACCAATGACACTACCTTTACACTTAATGATGCGCTTGCGCCTTCAGTAACATTCAACCCTGAAGACAATAGCCTGATTTATCCATATGATGTATTTATGCTTACACTTTCTGAAGATGTACAGTTATTGGATAATTCGCCGGTTAACAGCACGAACATAGATTCTCAGCTTACAGTCGCCTATATTGATGGCAGTGCGGAAAACATATCCTTTTCCGCGAACATTGAAAATAATGTAATCACTATAACACCGGGTAGTGACTTGGGCGAGATACGTCAACTGCGGGTAAGTATTTTGGATGGGCTGGAGGATCTTTCAGGTAATCAAATGGATATACATACAGCAGATTATACAGTGCGAGATATTTCTCCACCAGAAATAAATACTGAATTCAGTTCAATCATTACTAGTAATGCTTTTGTGAAGTTATCATTCTCTGAAGGAGTATTTACAAATGGAAATGGAACCGGTGCCTTGGAAATCTCCGATTTCATTCTGGAATTTGATGATAATGGCGGAAATGCATCGGGAGTGTCAATTTCCAACCTACAAAAACCTGGTCCATCTGGTTCGCTATCAGGCGGTGAAGATAGTATTTGGGTTTACCTAAGTATTGCTGGGACACCGAGCGGTATTGAAACATTAACCATTGAGTCGATTAACAACGAAGCAATATATGATGGTTCCGGTAACCCCCTATCATCCCCAAATAATAGTACCAGTACTATTACCTTGTTTCCGTACCCATGGTTAGATGAATATTCACTAGATTATTATAATGGTTACGTGGAACTCATCTTTAGCGAAGGGGTGTTCAGCGCCAGCGATCCATTGAGTGCAGTTGATGCGGGAGATTTTAACCTAAGCTTCAGCCAAAATAATGGTAATGCTACTGGTGCGTATATTGATTCACTGAGGAATACAAACGATCTATCTCTATCGGGCGGGGAAACAACCATCAGGGCCGTAATTTCGCTATACAACTCGCTGGCCAGTGGGGTGGAAACTATTCAGATCACACCTACTAACACCTATTCAGTCTGCAACAATCTTGGCAACAGATTAGCCATAACAGATTGCACAGTTAACTTGACCTTGAATGACCGCCTACCGCCTACCATAACCGCAGCGGATATAGCATCTGATACAATTATTTCGCTCAGTGTCAGTGAAGGGATTTACAATATATTATCTGGAGGAGTCGCTAGTACCGATTTCCATCTAGAGTTTTATTCTAACAACGGTAATGCATCTACTGCCCAGATCATCAATGTATCAAACACAAGCCAGGGCGCTCTTAATGGAGGTGAGACCACAATATATATCGGTTTCGCTACGGATTCATTACCCAGCGGAAGTGAGGAAATAGAATTCCATCCAGCATCTATTACCGCCATTTACGATTCCGCTTATAACGCGATGTTGCAAACTACAATCAGTGAACGAGTGACGCTACCAGACCAATTACCACCAAGGATAATTGCGCCAACAGCCGATATATCCAGTGATAATTCTTATGTTATTTTTTCACTTACAGAAGGCGTATATGGCGTTAGTGAAATAACTGCTCCGGTAGAACCAAATGACTTTGCCGTTGAGTTTATCCAGAACGGCGGCAATGCCACAGGTGCGGAAGTTAACTATATTACGAACTACAGACAATTTCCTGTGATTGGCGGTGAAGATATTTTGCGCTGCTATCTAACAATTCAGGGTACACCTAGCGGAAATGAAAGACTATACATAAGAGCTACAAACGATAATTCTGTATTTGATCTCGCTGGTAACGGTATGGATACTAGCCAGGTTACCGATACACTGCAATTGTACGATCAATTAGTCCCGACGGTAGATTCTGTATCTATACCCCACGGTTCACCCATCGGTTCCGCCGTAGAATCACCTATAAATATTACCTTTTCAGAACCGATTCAATCATTCGGTTATTCTGTATCAGCAAGGCATTATAGTTATTTAACCTATTCAACTGATACTACCGCGACCAGTTTTAAGGTCACCTTGCAGCCTCCAATGGCAAGTTTGGACACAATTACCTTATCTATCTTTAATCTTACGGATAATTCAGGATTGGAAGCGGTGGATTTCAGTTATGATTTTTATACACCACCTCTGGGCGATTACGAGCCATACGATGGCAAAGTCAATGTTCTGGATTTGGCGCAGTTTGTCTCTTTCTGGATGGCAGATTCACAACCAGCGATCTTAGGCTTGGGCCCAACAAGTGGTACTTTCCCCCATCTGGTGCCATTGCTGGATGAAGAATACAACTTGGATGACGGTATGACTTTTATCCGCATGTGGTCCTGGTCGCTGGATAGATTCGGATTAGAACCGCTGACCTCACCAACCATCGGAATAGCCATGAATTGGGATAAACTGGTGGTTGATATCCCTATGGAGGCTATTGCGGGGCAAGTTTATTTACGATACAACCCGCTGCAAGGCAAGGTTGATCTGAACCACACTGCCTTTGGTAATAATAATCTGACCTTGAAACGGGAAGCGGTTGAGAATGGTGAGATCCTCCTTGAATTTGGACTGGTTGAGCCCGATGATAATGCCCGGGTGATTTCGATCAAACCAGAAATTAATGAACCGGCAGAAGCAACGGTAATATATAAATTCTTCGCTGCAGACCAATCCCTGATCGCAGCTGGAACACAGAAGATCGCCTTGGTAATCCCTACTGAATTCCGATTAATGCAAAACTATCCAAACCCCTTTAATAATACAACTACCATTCGCTATGCTGTACCTGAAGAAACATTTGTTCAGTTGGAAATTTTTGATATCAAGGGTCGCCTGGTGGAAACGCTAACATCCCAATCACACCAACCTGGATTTTATGCGCTACAATGGTCCGGTCGAAGGGCTGCTTCAGGCGTTTATTTCATCAAACTTGAAGCAGATAAAACAGTATTAACCCAAAAAATGATCCTGTTGAAATAAGCAACCTTACCAAGACCGATTATTAAACTAGCCAAGCTTGATTCTTAGGCAATATCACCTTACATTAAACTGCAGTTAACATAAGGTGGAATAGGTTGGAATCCATATCAAAGTACACTAGAACCAGTAAATCTTTTCAATTATTCATTCTTGTTGCCGTCACCTTTTCATTAGTACAATCACTTTCCGCCCAAAAAAGTATCGCATTTCTAACCGGAACCGGCCTACCTGTTTCCGGCCTTAATGATTGGTATGGTGCTGCGCCGGTCATAGGATTACAATATGTTATTAGTACTGACGAGATCACCAAGGTCGTCATGGAGTTTCATTATCAGAATTACAGCGGTGGATCCATCGCGGATAGGAAATTTAGATGGATAGTTGATTACGATAATTATAAAAGTCCTGCCGCAGATGCCAATATGAATTGGAATGATTTTATCATAAAAACACGTAAATATTTTCCAAACAACACTCGTTCTTTCGCAGGTAAAATGTTGCAACCATTTGCATCATACGGATTGGGATTGTACAATTATACGCATCAGGTGAGCGGACTGATCTACCCCGGGCAATCAAAAAAACCACTGGATACAGAATTTCTACTTGATCCTATCACGGATCGCCGGGTTGCATGGGGTGCCAATATCGGGATTGGTTTCGAATCATCTCTTGGGAAAAATTTAAGTCTGGCTCTAGACTTGACTTACAATGCTGCCATTGGTTACCTGCGTTCCTTCGAAGATTGGGGATTAAAAGAAGTTATGCCATTACAATTCTTGACAATTGGAATCGGATTTAATTATAATTACTAGTAAAACATAAACCAAAGGAGAACAAAAAGATGAATAAAACGATAATAGCTAGTTTGGTTCTAGCCTTAAGCATTAGCAGTGTAAATGCTGGCTGGCACGAGACCTTTGACACACCAGCGACGCCATCGGCAGCGCTTACTTTTACAAGCGATATGACCTGGGCCTGGTGGGGCTGGGGGACTGCTGAAGTTGATTCTGGATATTTAACATTAGTTGGGGCGCTTGACCCGTTCGAAAATAATACCAGCTGGATACAAATCGATCAAATTATTGATGCCAATGCAGTAATAACACCCGATTCTGTAACCATGTATTTGAAAGTTAAATTTACCACAACTGGTACCCCTACAAATGGAGATCAATTACATGTTACAGTAGCAACAGATCCTGAATTCTTATCCAACCTGAATGTATATACGGTTGTATCATCACCTGTTGGTCTTATTGGTGATTTCTATTTTCAAACAAATGAATCAGCTGGCTCTCCACATCCCGCTATTGTATATGATTCATGGTTTTGGGAAAAAATAGTCGTAAACGGTGATACAGTATCCATGTGGGCGTTTGCCGATGGGGAAGCCCCAGCAGATACGGCAACCTGGACTTACACAACAGATAATGTTGCTGTAGGTGCTGGTGCTCCTACTTTTATCATCGTTGGAGTAACCGATGATGATTCATCAGCCGTTCATATTGATGAAATCTGGTATAACGAAACACCCACAGGAATGAGTATTTCCGATGATGCTCCTATTGCATCCAGTTATGAACTGGGTCAGAATTACCCTAACCCTTTCAACCCCACAACCCATATTCGTTTCAATATTCCAGAAACGGCTGGCGCAAAATTGACTGTTTTCAACATTATGGGTGAAGCAGTAGCTAACCTGGTTGACGGTGTTGTTTCAGCTGGCGGTCATACCGTGAGCTGGAATGCGGCAAACATGCCTACGGGTGTGTATTTCTATCGTCTGGAATCTGGTAACTTTTCCCAGACCAGGAAATTATTGCTCGTTAAATAGACCTTCTAAAGAGACCGTCGGACATCCGGCGGTCTCTTTTTTTACGTTCATCAATTGTAGCAGCGTGAACAGGATTGACCGAAATATCTAAAAATGCTCTAGCAGCCCTCCTGCTTGCAGGAGCAACCCTGATCTATGCCGGTGTGACTGGTAAGATCCAGGGTAGCGTTAGTGACCAGAATGGTCTGCCCCTACCGGGGGCAAATATCATGCTGGCTGGCACCAATCGTGGTGCGGCAGCAGATGTAAATGGATTTTATATAATCTTGAATATTCCCCCTGGAAAATACAGTCTCACCGCTCAGATGATTGGCTTCAAAGGTATTACCAAAACAGATGTTACTGTGAATTCCGACCGCACCACGAAAGTAAACTTCGCTTTGTATGAAGAAGCTATCGGTATGGAAGAGGTCAGGGTAACAGCTGAAAAACCCAAGGTCGAGGTAGATCGCACTTACAGTGAATATATTGTAACAGCGGATGATATTGAACGTTCGGTAATGGTAAAATCAGTGGCCGACCTTATATCTCTACAACCGGGAATGGATGTGAATGGTCAAGGCATGATCCGGGGTGGCGATATGAATTCAATTGCTGCCGATGTTGTGTACTATGTGGATGGTGTAAAAATGACCAGCAACGATGGGCTTACTTTGAACAATTTCATCGGCGTAGGCAAATACGATATCGAAACCATCTCAATCATTACTGGGGGCCTCAGTGCAGAATATGGTAATGCCCAAGCCGGCGTTATTAACATCGTTACAAAAGAAGGTACTGATTCCTTTCACGGTAATTTTGAATACACGAACGACCTGGGCGGTGCCAACCATTGGGGACCCAACTATTATGATGCTGCTATTCATCGTGGTAAAATGAAATGGGATAATCCGGAATGGGTAAATGAAATTGATAGCACAACGGGTCAATTAGTACACCAAAAAATCGATTATACAAAGTATGCCGGTTACGCTCTCCAAGGGAATATAACCGGCCCTTTGATGAAGGGTGTATCATTTTCCCTGGGCGGTCGAACCAATAATAATGCTGTAAATAGCATTAGTCCATTATCTCACTCTGCAGATAATTTCGAAGGTACCTGGAAATTATCCCTTAACCTACATCCGAAAATATCTTTGAAGTTCGGAGGAGTATATTCACAAAATTGGAATTATCACTCTGTGGCCGGAGTTGGCGGAATTAAAGGAATGGGAGATGACGGAAAAAACATCTTCTTACCAATGGACAACGCCTCTTCCGGAAAGATCATTAATACTAATCAAATGAGTTATATGGCCATCAGCCATATGCTTTCAGAAAGAACTTATTACGAATTACGGGTTTCAAATAGTGTCAATACACAGACACCTGAAGATTTCCCTGATTCAACAATGGAGATCAGAAAGGACGAGGATGGCTGGTTCAATCTACATCGAGATGTCTATGCGTTCAACGAAGGGGAACGAACACGTTTCCAGGTAAAGTTTGATTTTACCAGTCAATTCAATAAAAATAATCTCTTAAAAACTGGTATTGATTATATAGATTACAGTGTTTGGGCGCGAAATTATTCTGATGTGCTAAACAGCCGCCAACTACACTACATTGGGTATCACCACCGCACAGGAAACCCTGTACGGCCAAAACAGTTTGCCTGGTACATTCAAGATAAAATGGAATATAAGGGACTGGTGCTCAATGCTGGTATTCGCATGGATCATTTTGATCCTTCCGTGAAGCACCCGCTCACAACAGCTATGGCTGCCTCAGACTATTTCTTTGATACCTTTACCCGCTTTAACTACGATTCATTAGAATCATTTGGCCTGCTTGAAAAAACGAAATCAATTACGGCATGGAGTCCCCGAATTGGTGTAGCACACCCAATCACCGATCGTTCCATGATCCATTTTTTCTACGGACATATTTACCAATTAGCCAGTTTTTATACCATGTATGGCGAACGCTGGGTCAATGATGGAACTCGTGACACAGACATAAACAGTAATAACCTAAATGATGATACAGAGTTATATAATACGCTAGAAGAGAGCTTTTTCGGCAATCCGCGTCTCACCTATGAAAAGACCATCAGTTTTGAGCTTGGTTTTGATTGGAATTTTTACTCCGATTACATTTTGGCCTTATCCACTTTTTACAAGAGTTCAAGCAACCAGGTATCCAGTCCAGGAACAGTGCAATTAAACTGGTGGGACCCTGCCAAACAATTGTTTGATTTCCAATTTACTCACATGGCTGGTAATGGTATTCATGAAGATATCCAGGGTTTTGAATTATCACTCAAAAAGAATTTTAACAATTATTTTGGCTTTAATATCGCCTACAATATACAGTGGGCAGTGAAAGGTGAAGCCGGTGTAGGCAGCCAGTTTTGGATACCAGATTCTGCATTCGTTGCTGATGGGAAATTCTGGATGTTCCATAGTGAAAATGATGACGGTTCCGAGTCAGGAAATCCATTAGGGTTTTTTGGCACAGCTATAGCAACTAAAGCAAATATATTTCTTGATTCGTTGAGGGCGCTGGGAATGGAGATCCATGACGCTGGGAACACTGGCCTACATTGGGTCGAATTTTGGGGCGGTACAGAAGAAGAACCTAAACCAGACGCAGATATCAGGAATTATGGCAAAGCCCAGATATTTATTGCCACACCAGACAAATTTGGGCCAATGGGCTTGTTTGGCAATATCACTGCTAACATTGTCTACCGTATGTCTACGGGGAATCCATTTGAATACTCACCAATTGGTGGGGCCTCAGAGTGGCGTAATGGACCACTGACGACTCGTACCGATTTATCTTTTGAAAAAGTGATCTACCAGGAAAACACTGCCAAGGGAACGCTCTATATTCAGGTTTCCAATTTATTTGACCAGCGTGATGTGCGCGGTGACGGCGGTTTCAGTTCTATCTATGGGCCCGGTGAATTCATCCGCTGGGGAATGGAAACACCGCGACCAGATAATAAACAATACCAGGATTATGGTGATTTTTATGCCAATTCCCGTTACCACGGGTCGCCCCGTGAAATCCAGATTGGAATTAGAACTTCTTTTTAGCGGTTGGTTAACCATTTGCAAAATCAGAAAAAAGAAAAAAACTTCATTTTGGCATTCCTTTTGATCTTGGGCATTCCCACTGCCAGTTCAATTCTATATGCCCAAGCGGATCCAGTAAGCGGGTTTGCACCACGGCTGCTAACCCGAGGAAAACTGTGGGGTACATTCCGGAATAATGGCCTGCAGGGCGGCGGGAATACGCCACGCTATCAAAGCCATGATCAAACCACACTAGAATATCCTGGCAACGCCGGCCGGGCACAGGATTTTATGGCATACTGGCTGGATATTGCGGCTGTATTAGCCGAAGCACCTAATATATTAGATGTTGCGCGGGTCTGTAATCCGCAAAATGCCCGCGGTGTTGGTTTATGGTTTCTTGGTATTGGGGATGGCACTGATACGTTAGTTTCATACTCAGGGCCACGAGATGTCACCAATGATGTTGTTTCAAAAAGATATCCCGTTTCTAGTTCAATTGAGGCCAGTCTTGGTGATTCGACCGGCCCAAATTTTGAGCGCTCAAATTATTCTCCTTACCACAATGATATCAGCGGGAATGAACCGGTTGAAATCCATAATTACCGCCACGGCGATTATATTATAAATGATGAATTTCCGGAGGAGATCATCCTTAGTCAATGGGAAAATAAACTAGGTCTCACTGTAACACGAAAAGCCTACGCCTGGAGCTATCAAGATTTTGATGATTTTATTATCGAGGAAATAATTTTTGAAAATACCGGCTCGAAAGTTTTAACAGAAACCTTCATTACGTTCATGAATAGTTTTAGTGTTGCCAGTGGTGCTCATCAATGGGCCCGCGGCAATGGTATGAGCTGGAGTGATTGGCGCGTGAATCGTGAATCAGCACAGGATGACTGGTTTTATTACACCAAAGCAACAAATTATACAGCCGATAATCCGGAAAGTACTGCGGAATACAGCAATCTGGTATTCTGCTATCAAAGAGACGATGACTGGATCGGTACATCCTACGATGACACGGGACAACCGTTTGTATCCACGTTCGCACAATTGACAAATTATAACGAGTACCAAGGACAGGTCGAAGGTCAATTAATGGGCTACCAGTATATTGGTTTTGGACCACTTGATGTTCAACCACCATTTATAAATGATCCCGATGAAAATTATGTTAGTCCTGAAGCTGCAGAACAACCATTTAATTTTAGGTGGTGGAAAAACGGTGATTCAAATCAGGATGATTACGAAGAACCTACTTACAGGCGCCAAACAGATGCAGAAATGTACCTTATGGTTTTGGGCACATCTGCAGAGAACAACACTGATAATCCTGACTCATCCATGTTGGTTACACACTCGCTAGCGTTCGGTCCCTATACATTAAATCCAGGAGAAAAAGGCAAGGTTGTGATCGCTTTTGCTGCTGGTTCCGGTGCTGATTGGCACAATCTAGATGAACTCACCTGGTCAAAAACACAAGGCTCTAAAGATCAACTGAAAGATGGAGAACATTCTATTATACGAAATTTTAAGCAGGCGAAATTTGCCTATGACATGGGCTTTGATCTACCTGATCCTCCTCCTGATGTTAGAGTGAACTTTAATAATAGTACTTTAGGACAAATGATTATTACCTGGGATGATGATGCTGACAATGCGACTGATCCTGATTACTCCGGTGCGGAAGCTACGGATGTAGACGGGTACCGGGTCTATCGAGCCTGGCCGCCATCCTTTGATTGGCATTACGGCCCCTGGGAACTGATTGCTGACATTCCTCTTAAGGATGAGGATCACTATGACCAAAATACTGGAAAATATACTTTTACTGATAGCGAATCCTTCGCCGGTTATAATTATTATTATAATGTACGCACGTATGACACCGGGCATGACAGCTGGATCGATATATTTGGGAATGATCATGGTTCAGTACCATCATTAGAAAGTGGTTATGCAGCACCTGAACAGAAAAATATGATTGCTGTAACCCCCTTCCAGCCGTCCGGACAGATTTATGATGAAATGGCAGAACAGATCCGGATTGTTCCAAACCCATACCGCCTTGATTTTAGCGACCCGTTGCATATGTACCCAGATGTAGCAGATCCTTATAAGATACGATTCATCAATTTACCAAAGCACTGTATGATTAGAATTTATTCCGTATCCGGAGATCTGGTTTATGAATCAGAACACCAAAAAAATACAGCGGCAGAAACTGCATGGAGACAAAATACAATAACATTTTCAGGTAGAGTTGTAAGTGGTATTTATTTCTGGGTTGTGGAATCTCTTGATCCAGCAAGTAATGGAATTATACAAAAAGGTACTTTAGCAGTTGTAAAATAAATACATGGTAAGACTAACCAGAATAATTATCACCCTGCTATTTATTACAACCTCGGTTATTGGTCAAAATGAATTCAAACGTGTGGGAAAATCAGGTTTTGGATTCCTAAAGATTAGTCCATCAGCCCGTGCAGCAGGCATGGGCGATGCGTTCACTGCAGTAGCAAATGATGTTACTGCAATATTTTATAATCCTGCGGGGTTGATCAATATTGAAAGTTTTGATTTCAGTTTTAACCACACCGATTGGATTGTCAACTCGAGCATCATTTCTGGAGTGATTGCCATGCCCTTTGGACGAAGAGGAAACCTGGGCCTTGGTTTTATAAAATTTGATACAGAAGATTTTGAAGAAACGACTGTGTTGGAACCGGAAGGGACTGGCCGCATGATTCAGGCTGGCGATATTGCCCTTTCTCTAGCCTATGCAATTCGGTTAACCGATAATTTATCTTTTGGATTCAAGGTCCAATATGTTGAAGAAACAATTGACATCGATAAAGCAAAAGCTATTACGGCTGATTTTTCCACATATTACCGAACTGGTTTTCGGGATTTAACTCTGGCTATGATCATGAAAAATTTCGGACCAGAAGCCAAGTTCTTATCTGATAAATTTAAACTCCCACTTTATTTTAATATCAATACTGCCATGAGCATTATTGGAGAACAAGGTAGTCGCTTCCAGTGGTTGGTATCAGCTGAGAGCGCTTTCGCTACTGATTACCGTGACCGGTACCATGTGGGGACTGAGATTTGGATCGCCGATTTGGTGGCTGTAAGGAGTGGGTACAAATTTTTCTACGATACAGAAGATTGGACAGTTGGTGCTGGATTAAAACTCGGAGTAGGTAGCCGAAAAATTATTATTGATGTGGCTTACTCAAATTTCGTCGAATACTTTGATCCGCCTTTGCGTTTTTCAATCGGCGGCTCATTCTAGATTAACCATGTTCAATATTATTATTTATTCCTGATGGGCCCAATCAGGGATAGTTCAGATCATAACCAATGTTAAAATACTTCCATAAGGTAGTAAGGCAGATCCTATTTGTTTCGCTGGTCAGCGTCCTGTTATCATGCGGGTTATTTTACCCGCCAACACTAGACATCCAGGGACATCGCGGCGCCAGAGGTCTTTTCCCAGAAAATACATTAGTAGGCTTTCGCAAAGCAATTGAACTGGGTGTAACAACACTGGAACTTGATCTGGGTCTTACGAAAGACCTGGTGCCTATTGTCTACCACGACCCCTATATAAACCAAAATTTGTGTCTGGATGCTAATGGAGATTCCATTGCAACAGATACATTTAATTATGGTCCATTAATCTCTAATCTTGCATTAAAAGAAATAAAAACATTTGATTGTGGTTCACTAAATCCAGATGTACTGCGATTTCCCCAGCCCCCTAGAATCAATATTCCAGGCGAAAAAATTCCGACATTGCAAGAAGTGTTCGATGTGTTAGCTGAATACCCGGAAAGGAACATATGGTTGAATATTGAGATAAAGATCAGCCCAGAATACCTAGTAACTGCACCTGTTGATGTATTCGTTAAAGCCGTAGTGCAAGTGATAAACCAGAATGATGCTGCCGGTAAAGTAAATATACAATCTTTTGATTGGCAAGTTCTTGAATCTGTCAAAATTCAAGCACCATATATAAAAACAGCTGCACTTTTGGGACAAGCCACTTTTAAGTCAATAAATGATTCCGTCCCATCACCATGGCTCAATGGAATTCATTTTGAAAATAGTGGCGGTACAGCACTCGCCATGTTGCAGGAAGCAGAAAATTACGTTGATATTTTTTCCCCATCCTGGAGACTGATCATGCCGGAAGATTCCCTTTTTTTAGGAAACACTGTAAACGAATTGAAAAACAATGGTTTTCCTGTTATCCCCTGGACGATTAATCGTACCAAAACAATGGAAAAAGTAATTCTACAAGGTGTTGATGGAATCATTACTGATTACCCGGATAGTTTGTTAATGGTCATGGAAAAGATGGGGATAAAAAGAAGGTAAGATTTATGATTTTTATCAATCAACTTAGCAATTAATGAAATTCTTGCGCCGGCTTATTATGACTTTTGGTCTAGGAATAATTTTTTGCTTGATTGCAACGATCGCTCCGGTAGATAAAACACCGCTAAATGAAAGCCGACATTACCAACTTGCCCAGCAAAAACTGGATAGCTTGAATTCAAGCTACACATCACAAGAAAGTAAATATTTCAAAGCAGGTTGGGCCAAGACAAACATAACACCACATTATCCCCTTCCCTTAGCAGGCTATGGCGCCAGGAAAGGTACCCTTGTCGCAACAGTTCACGATTCTGTCTGGGCAAGAGGGTTTGTTTTTGACGATGGTTTCAACAACTCAGCAATCATTACATTAGACGCATTGATCATACCGCCTGCGGTCACAGAAGCACTGCGAATAAGGCTACCGGAAATTGGTTACAGCCTTGATCAAATATTCATGAGCGCTACCCATACCCACTGTTCAGTTGGCGGTTGGGCCAATAGCTGGATTGGTACACAATTCGCCGGTGAATATCAAAGTGAAATTGTAAGCGACCTGGCCAATGCAATTATAGCAACGATAAAAAAAGCAGAAGCAAAATTGATTAGCGCTAAAGTTGGGTATGCCCGCTATGATGCTAGCCCATTTACCCGAAATCGCCTGGTTGGTGAAAAGGGCTCTCGGGATCCATGGCTGCGGGTCGTAAAAATTCAACAAGAAAGTGGCGCAGTTGCTTTAATTACCACATTTGCAGCTCATGCAACAGTACTATCACACCGTCAAATGAATTATTCCCGAGATTACCCTGGAGCATTAGTAGACTCGTTAGAAAATCTCACAAATGTTGATTTTGCGGCTTTTTGTGCTGGTGCCGTAGGCAGCCACTCTCCAGTCGCAAAGGGTGAAAATAGTTTCGATAGAATCTCTCTTTTAGCATCCAATTTAACAGCAATCATAAGTGCAAATGTAAGTGGCATTGCAATGGATGAAGTTCAACAGACTAGTACTATTCAATTTGACATACCTTTACGTAAACCACATATGCGGGTGGCTACTAATTGGCGTGTGAGACCATGGATATTTGAAAAAATAACGGATGCCTCTCCAGCCTATATATCCCTGTTACGAATTGGAAATATTGCATTCATAGGAACACCGTGTGATTTTTCAGGCGAATTAACGGCTGCAATTGACGAAAGGGCTAACGCTCTTGATCTTGATGTATTGGTTACCAGTTTTAACGGCGGTTATATTGGATATATCACCAAAGATGAATGGTATAATTTGAAAGAATATGAAACATTCGTTATGAATTGGTATGGACCCTACAATGGTGCCTATTTTGTCGGTTTGATTCAGAGATTACTTGAAGTGATAACCTAGCAATGAAATATATTTTTACATCCTTGTTCATTTTAATTAATATGTTATTTGCCCAGCAGGATATGACTGAAGGGTACCGGCCACGAAATCTTACAAGAGGAAAAATGTGGTCCAGTTATCGAAATAATGGCTTGGATGGTGGTGGCAATCGATCTAAATCTGATAGTCATTCTCAAGAAAGTCTGACCTACCCAGGTAATATGTCCCGAGTCGGTCTTGATTTTATTGAATACTTCATAGATGTAAGTGCATACCTGGCCGGAGAACCAAATGTTATTGAAATACCTCGAGTTACAATACCACAAAGCTCTAAAGGGCAGGGTGTTTGGATTCTTGCAGTTGATGACCAGGGAGACACATTAGTATCGTATTCCGGGCCAAGAAACGTGACCTATGATGTACAGCCAGCTCCGTATAATATTAACAATTCACCTGAAGCCGTATTGGGTGACACCACCTATCATAATCTTGAGCGCAGTAATTTTTCTACTTATCACAATTCTATTACTGGAAATGAGCCCATTGAAATTCATAATTATCGTTATCATCATTACACAGCACATAATAATTCACCGGAAGAAATAATTATCAGTCAATGGAATACAAAAACTGGAATCAGAGTAACCAGAAAAGCCTATGCCTGGGGTTATCCGAATTTTGATGATTTTATAATACAGGAGTTGGTTTTTGAAAACATCGGCACAAAAATATTGGATCCTGCCTATCTGACATTGATGAATTCATTCAGTTTGAACTCTATGGCCCACGGTTGGGCAGATAAATTTGGTATGAACTGGAGTGATTGGCGTCATAACCGTCAGCAAACACAAGATGATTTATTTTTTTACACCAAAGCGGATACCTTTACAGCAGATGACTCGGAGAATACTGATCTCTATAAAAACTATATCATGTTTTACCAGCGTGATGATGATTGGTTCGGCACGAACTGGGATGACACAGGTCAGCCCTATAAATTAGAAGCGGCCAGCGCACATGCTGATGAAATGCAGGGACAACTAGAAAATCAACTATTAGCCTATCAGTACATCGGGATGGGGGTCCTTGATTATCTCCCTGATAATACTAATTTTGTTCATCCATCTAGTGCAATTCAACCAGTTTATGCCAAATGGTGGCATGGTGGTGAAAATAATCAGTTTGATTATGAAGACCCCAACAGTGGGATGCATACAGATCAAGAAATGTTCACCATGGTCATTGGCAATAATGATCAGGACATTACAAAAACACCGCAGGATCCTGGTTTAGGAACACATGCACTTGTATTTGGACCTTACCGTTTAGAACCGGGACAAAAAACAAAGTTGGTTATCGCATTTGTTGGTGGTTCTGGTGCCGATTGGCTGGGAGAAGATGAGCTAACCTGGTCAACCACTGAGGATGCCACAGCAGAAAGAATATTAGGTGAACGATCCATGTTCAGAAATTTTGATCGAGCCAAATTTGCCTATGAAAATAATTATAATGTTCCCGATCCTCCGCCAGACGTTAAAATATCTTTTGCCAATACCCAATTAGGGCAAATAAAGATCAAATGGTCTGACGATGTAGAAGATGCTCAGGATCCTGACTATGAAAATGAAGAAGCACGGGATGTACGCGGATACAGAGTTTATAAATCCTGGCCGCCATCCCATTATTGGCATTATGGTCCCTGGGAGTTTCTGATCGATATTCCGATTGGTTCACCAAAGTATTATGAAGAAGCAAACGGCACCTATTCTTATATCGACTCAACTTCATACTCAGGCTATAATTATTACTATAGTGTACATACATATGATTCTGGTCATGATCACTGGATCGATGTAAATGGAAATGATGTTGGACCTATACTGCCCCTTGAAAGCGGGATAACATCAGTAGAACAAAAAAATCCAATTGCTATTACACCATACCAAGGTTCCATGGCTTCTTTTGACAGCATGAACGTACCAATTCGGGTCGTGCCCAACCCTTATCGTTTGGATTTCAATGACCCCCTGCATATGTACCCCGATTTTGCTGATCCATATAAATTACGTTTTATCAATTTGCCAAAAGCATGCATAATCAGACTTTACAGCGTAAATGGTGATTTGGTATATGAAAGAAAACATACCAATGAAAATTCCGCTGAAGAATCATGGCGACAGGATACTATTTCGCTTTCAGGAAGAGTGGACAGCGGAATTTATTTCTGGGTTGTAGAATCGCTTGATCCAGCCAGTAATGGTCAAATCCAAAAGGGTACGCTAGCAATAGTAAAATAAACTCTTAATTGAGCGGTTATATCAACTAAAAGTCGTTACTTCTTGTGCTGATATTTTGCGACAGATCCACAAGTACCAGATTATATTTAAATAAACTACAATCTTCTGAGTTGCTGCAACAATCGGAGACCACAAACCTGTAACACCTTGACCAATGTGAATAAATAATGCAATTGCTAAGGCACAGGTAATGAATAAAAAATTGTCATAAATACCGTTAATCACACCATAAATAATAAATAAAAGCAAGACAGCAAATAACGGCAAAGCCCACATCCAAACACCAAGCATATGATAATCGGATAATTTATCATCAGGTGTAAATCCAATAATTACAGTTCCTGTTCCAGAAATTATCCCACCAATAAGAATAAGAAGCATTAACCAATAGGACCGTAAAAAGTTCTTTCCCATACTAAGGTAAATTACAATTATACAAATTCCAAAAAAGCTTAATGCAATGTTAAACATGGGACTTGAAACTGTATTAGGTACTCCAGAATATGAAACAGTGCGGCCCAAGTCGCTCAGAACATTATGCCAAAAGGTATATCCTTCAGCGGACTTATTCCAGGATGTGCCGCCGCCATAGAAAAACATCGCAATAGTTGAAAATAATACGAACTCTATACAACCAATACTGCCGATTATTGCGCCTGTTCTTCTCCAGTTTTTCACTATATGATTATTAAAAATCTTCTAATAGTTCGCTGAGTGATTCATGGACGATCGGCCCCGCTTCCGGACCAATTGAATTTACTTCCCCATATGGTGATTGATGATGATTATATAAATATGGTGGAATTTCATCCCATTCACTCTTAGGAATGATATATCCGATCTCGTCATTTGCTAAACCGAATACGAACTTAAATTTTCCGGACATCATTGAGCGTAAGGGCGGTATTTCAACTGGATCCAGATTATAATCCTGACCCGGAGGTGAAACAACGCCACCATTGATAATTTCTGGATAAATTTCGCCAGGTATTGTGATGATCGATATGGGCCCAATACGTAATGCTGCTACTTCCGTTTTTACATCTAACCAACCTGTCGTACCATGATCAATAACACCAAGAAGAAAACCGAGTAAAAAATTTCGATTATCAAGAGGAATTGAGATTGTTTTGGCACGAATTGCAATTGCTGCCCGTTCAATCTCCATAACATCAGCAGAACGGATTGCCTTCAAGGCCAATAAACCAAGTTGCTGACCCTGGGCCTGCGCTTTTTCAAATGTAGCACCTTTATGCATTTCTCCATCAAATGGATCGGGGATTGGATGGCTGGGATTTGTGGTCATCAAACCACCCACTGCACCATTGACAAATACTGTTATTCCACCCAATCCTTGTGCTAATAAGCGATCACCTTTATGCACACCGTTTTCTACAGATTCCCGAAAATAGTGGGGGAAATCTGAGGATATTAATAAGTTTTTACTCCAAAGGGTCTCGGGGTGATTACTCCAGCTTACCAAAGATCCTAGCGTTTTACCGGAACTAATTTCTATTGCCTGGATAATTCTGATTCCGGGATCCATTTCCTGCGGATCTCGCGAATCAACAACATAAGGAATGGCGCCTTCCAGATCCTGTCCGATCCTTAGTTTCACCGGTACCAGATTTTTTACAGCTGTTTCAATCGCTGCAACGGTTTGGCGCTTTACGTAGCGCATGTGGTCTGTATTTACACCACTTTTATAGAAACTCTCACCCCATATACCAAGTAGGTCTGGTGCTTGATGAACATGGGTACTCGATATAATTGTATAGTCACAATTAATTTTACCATGCGCTGATTTACGTATATCAACCGCATCATCGTAAATAAAGCCCACCGCATCAATACTTGCGATAGCAACACGTGTAGCACCATCATCTATCACCATAACTCTTGCCCAAAGATCATCATGAACACCTTGCGCGGGGCGACGGTTATGAAACCCGGCGATCCAAATTGGGTCAAACTTATTATTATCATTTACATCATTGTAGGTTTCACCTTGTTCAGGTTCATATCTTGCATTACCATTAAAGTCATTCCAGGTATCAGTGACTTGCGGTGTGATCGGCATTTTTGCGAACCCTACAGATAATTCACCTGGTTCAGCTGGCGGATCGATTACCAAATCTATATTAAAATCAGGGTGCCTATCTCGAAGATTGTAGGTAAACCGTGTTACAATTAGAATTAATAATACAGCTACAATTACCAGACCATATTTCAACAGCTTCATTTAGTAGTTCTTTCCTTAAACCGTTGCATCATTGCTTTCCAATTAGTAAAGATTATCTCTTCATTCTTCAAAAATTGAATGACTTCAGGATCGGAAAACATTTTTGCTTCCCACACGCGTTGCTGCCAGGAATTCGTGATTTTTTTTAAGCCTTCTGTCTCAATAGAAGGATGAAAAATAATTTCAGTTATACCAGGTTCCAAGTTCTGGATCAGATCGAAAAAATTTTCTTTTTTCTCCTGATAGCTCTTTCCATTGGGCACTGAAGTAAAATCATCAAGTTTAGGCAATGTATATTTTGTTCCGCTTTGGATTAACCGGGCCGTAATTGGATAACCTTGCTTCCTAAATTTTTGCACTCGATCAGGGGTAAACTCGATAACGTTTGCTGGAATACCATATTCCATTGCCACCTTAAAAAATGCTTCCGCGTACTCTACCTTACTATAAAGAGTACCCATATGGGTATCAATGTGACCAGGTTTTATCCCTCTTTCATAGGCACGTTCAATTTGTGCCCTAACCTCCTTCTCAATTGTAGTTACAGGTGTCCGGGAAACAACATCGATCACCCCACGCCACATGTACCCTTCCGGATCAATTAATTCAGGTACATTACTGGGGTTTGACACCGGTCCCCAGCGATAATTTTTCCATTCACTTGTTAATGTTAAATGTAATCCAATATCCTCTTCAGGGTGCTTCTTATACCAATCTGCTATGTCATTGAACCAGGGACAAGGCACCATAGCTGCTGCTGATTGGATTTGATCATTTAATAGATAGGGGATTACAGCTTCATTCGCTTCCGAGCACATACCAATATCATCCGCATGAAGCATGACTACTTTACTATTAACTGGGTAACCCAGTTTTTCTGCCCAATTTTTACCATCCAATTGTGGAACATTTACACTATTATTTTTATTATCGCATGATGCCAATAGTAAAAGACTAAATAAAATAAGCGAAATCTTTCCCATAATCTTATTTTACCTTTCTCAGATGCTCGGTAAAAAACTTATCCATGTGATACTGCGCATACTCATTTACAGGTACAGTTGCATCCATGGTATGAGGCCAACCTTTTAATCTGTGATAATTATGAGGTACATCTGCAGCAGTTAACGTTTCATTCAATACATCAGTTTGATATACGGGTACTAATTCATCCAGCGTGCCAATAAAAGTCATGGTAGGTGGATCATCCGGTGTCACAAAATGTACGGGTGATGCCATAAGAAATCTATCTGGATCATTTTTATACTCTATTCCTAAAAAATATTTTGTTTCATCCCGGCTGATGGCATATTCAGTGGTCAGATCAGTCGGACCATAAAAATTCACCACAGCATTTACCCGAGGACTGGCACCATTACTACTACAACCGCCTGATCCATATGGCCCACCTATCGTATAAGCAGTCATCAAAGCTAAATGACCTCCTGCTGAACCGCCCACCAAGGCCACATTACTGGAATCAATACCATATTCAGCCCCATTAGCCTTGAGCCATTCGACACCACAAATCACATCTTCCAGGGCCGCAGGAAATTTTGCTTCTTGAGCGAACCGATACGATAAGGATGCAGTGATATACCCCTTTTCTGCATAGGACAATAAATATATTAGATAATCAATTTTATCGCCCCCAGTCCAGCTGCCACCGTGTATAAAAATTATCAGTGGAGCGGGACCTAGGATATTTTTCTTTCGGTATATATCCAAGAAAAGCACTCTTTCTTCTGTTTCCTTAAAACCAATATCTCCAAATACTTCAATATGCTCAGGTACATCTGGTTTGGTATCTACCAGTTCTACCCAACCAACCATTAAGGCCCATTTTAAAAAAGTATTATTCAAATAACCACGTGGTGGTTCTGGATCTTCACCAGCTAATTCAACACCACAGGATAAAGCCATTAATACCATGACCGAAACGATAAATATTCTATTTTTCATACTTTAGTTGAGTGGTATATATATTTTAAATGACAATTGCGGAAATGGCACAATACCGTTATCACTTAATCGATTTTGGTAAGCCAATGCAAAACCCCGACCCACTGCTGTTCCTAAGCCCGCGCCGAACAGAACATCACTTAAATAATGTTTATTATCATTGATTCTACTGGCTGCAACCAATACAGCTAAACAATATGCAGCGATACCCATTTGGTTACCATATAGCTCATTTACAACGGTAGCGATTGTAAAACTATGCGAAGTGTGGCCAGATGGAAATGACTTACAACAACTACCATTTGGACGTTTACGACCAAACCCCCTTTTCATTGTTTCGGTTAAAATTCCATTTGTGACCATAGCCAATGTTGAAAATTCCATTTTTTCAGACAATTTAGCATTTTCCCCATTATCTAATGATGTGGCCAATATTGATGACCATAATAACCAGTGTCCCCAGCGGCCACCATACATATCTCCAAAATGAGAAATATCATCTGATAACAATCCTTTTGTCTGCGCATATGATTTCACTTGGTGATCCACTTTTGTTGCAGCTAACGCTGCCAGGGCAGCTGACCCCAAAATTAATTGGTTAGACTGATTCAATAATATTTTACTGCTAGATTCCGTAAAATAACCCAATACACCATCATCACTTTCCCCATGGATTATACCAAAGATAATAAAAAGGGATATCCATCTGCACTGGTTCATATGCAATTAAAAAATTAGATAAATGATAATCATGGCCCCCATGGCAACTAAGGCAAACGGCCTGAGATTAATTTCTTTCCCATTTTTCTTGTCATCCATAGTTACTTCTGATTTGGGCAAATTATATACCCAGTATGCAATCGCAAGAAAATAAAGAATGAACAATAATTTTGCTATGGTCAGATCAATGCTCATTAGTATATCTCTCAAGAACTGGCCTGGCCCGCGAAAAAAGTTTGCAATTGTATCCGCAATTGAAACGGATATAGAAAAAGTAATGGTTAGGATCTTAATCATACCTGTATACAAGACCTTTTAATTTTTCATCTGGTTCCTGTTTAGTACACAAACTGACAACAATTGTGAGCATTAATGAAAGCATAAATGACCACAGCGCAACATAGAGAAATGGTTCTGAAACTTGGAATAAGGGTATTGTCGCATTATTGTTTACCCACATCAATAAACTCGAGAAAGCAACGCCGCCAATCAAACCAGCTAAGGCCCCCGGGCCAGTAGCCCGTTTCCAAAGAACGCCCAAAACTATAATAGCAAGACTTGGTCCCTGGAAAAATGAAAGTAATGTTTGTGCCAGGTCATATATGCTTTCAAATCGTGTTGCAAAACGGGCAACATAAATTGCGACCAGAATAAACACAACTGTGAAAAGCCTGCCAATAAATAGATAATGGGTATCATCTGCCACTGGGCGAATGAATTTTTTATATAGGTCGGTTGTCCATACAGTTGCCGCTGAGTTGAGGTATGTATCAACACTGGACATCAATCCTGCGAGAAATGCCGCAAAGAATATTCCCAGTAGACCCGTAGGCATAATAGTTTTTATTAACGTTGCCATGGCTTTATCAGCATCGGCGATGGCAGGATTATGTGCCAAAGCAACAATCCCCGGTATAACCATAGCGAAAGGAATTAATATTTTCAATAAGGCGCCAAAAATATAGGATGCTTTGGCATCGGCCATGGAACGAGCACCCAAAGAACGCTGTACGATGGCCTGGTTACCAAGCCAGTACGCATTTGCCAGAACAATACCCAGCCCAAAGAGTATCCCTGACCAGGGGTGAGGTGTTTTTGTATCTACTGGTAGTACCAGAGAAAAATGGTCTTTCGTTCGTTCTCCCATGGCACCTATTATATCGACAAATTCAGTAACACCACCAAGTTTGTAGATACCAAAAAACAAAACAAATAGTGATCCACCCAGCATTACAATGCATTGAATGACATCTGTATATACTACAGCCCGGAGACCACCTAAAAAGGTATATACACCAATAATGAGACCCATTAGCACAATAGAATAAAAAATATTCCAATCTGGTTCACGGGCCCGGTGCATATTTGATTCCCCCCAAGAGGGACTAACTTCTTCCTTTGAAAAATACACAAAAGGAATATTCTGAAATAATTTTTGAAAATCAGCAGATGTGCCTATCCTATTATCAATAAAAATTATAACGGGGTTGCGGTCATTTGCCTTCTGTACTGCATCATCTACTGTGTCAGAATATATGAAATCATATTTTTTTACACTTGTGGCGTGGGCAATGTTTTCAACAATGGCCTTTTCATCACTGACCACTAATATTTTTGGATTGAGATCCAGCAAAACATTCAACATAACTGCAGAAGCATATAATATAATCCCCAGACTGATGGGCATATAAATACCCCAGATCAATGCCGAAGTAGTCTGTACTGATGAATTGTAGCGGGCACCCAGCCATTCGGGAATGGTAGCAACTTTACGTTTCCAAAACATTGGTATAAATAAAAATGCGCCGATTATCATCACCGGAACACTGCCTAACCAATCATAGTTTCCAAGGACAATACCATACAAATATGCAGACCCTGCAATACCTACCATATCTACAGCGCCTATATCGGAGACAACCAACGACATGCCGATGGCCCACCAGGGAAGGGATCTTCCAGCCAGGAAATAATCTTTCCCTGATTTTATTTTACGACCTATGTAGGCACCAAAGGCTACCGTGCCGATCAAGTACACTATAATGATCGTATAATCTATTGGACCAAGAACCATTGTTATAGTAATCTAATAGTAAGAATTATAATTTAATTATCTGTAACTATAATAAAACTAGGTAAAAGGATATAATGATGAAAGCATTGCTATGTAAGGAATTTGCTGCAGTCGATAATCTCACTTGGGAAGATGTGCCAGATCCATCTCCTCAGGATGGTGAAGTTATAATTGAAATCAAAGCAGCCGCTTTGAACTTTCCGGATAACTTAATTGTTCAGGGACTGTATCAATTCAAACCGCCCCTGCCTTTTTCTCCCGGGTCTGAAGGTGCCGGTACAATCAGTGCTGTCGGAAAAAACGTAACAGACTATAAAGTTGGCGATAGGGTTTCATTTATGAGCGGCTGGGGTGCTTTTTGTGAAAAAATCGCTGTAAATCAAAAACAAATTATCAAAATGCCCGATACAATTACATTTGAACTAGCCGCTGCAACGCAAATGGCTTATGGTACTAGTTACCACGCATTGATTCAAAGAGGTAATTTGAAAGAGAATAACGAAATCCTAATTCTAGGAGCTTCAGGCGGTGTTGGTTTGTCAGCCTTAGATATTGCTAAAGCTTTCAATGCCCGGGTTGTTGCAGGTGTTTCATCCGAAGAAAAGGCTGTGGTCTGCAGAAATTACGGTGCCGACGATATCGTAATATATGGTACAGAAAAATTGGATAAAGAAGGACAAAAAGCCCTTTCCGCTCAATTCAAAGAAAAAAGCCAAAAAGGCGGTTATGATATAATTTATGACCCCATTGGAGATTGCTACGCCGAGCCAGCACTTCGTACTATTAATTGGAAAGGTAGATATTTGGTGATCGGGTTTGCCGCAGGTGAAATACCAAGAATTCCCCTTAACCTTGCTTTGCTAAAGGGATGTGAAATTGTCGGCGTATTCTGGGGCTCGTTCACGAGTCATGAACCACAACAAAATGTAAAGAACATCATTGAAATCGGAAAATTAATCGCAATCGGAAAAATCAATCCATTCATTTCAAAATCAATACCAATGAAATCGGCCAAAGATGCCATAAAGATGATCGGAGAACGAAAAATAGTTGGCAAAGTTGTGTTATTTATAGATTGATTATAAATATTAATATGAACCTAAATTAAAATTCCTTCCAGAAATATTGGAAAAACTTTCTGGTATTACCCAACACCCTAAGACTAGAAATACCACATGATCACAAATACAAAACGAAAAGTTGATACAATAGACCCCGAGGTAAAAGACACTGATGTATTAGTCATAGGTGTCGGTTTCTCCGGAGTTTGTGCCGGTATCAAATTATTGGAAAAAGGTATAACCAATTTTCGGATCTATAATTAAACCAAGGGGATTGGCGGTACCTAGTGGGATAACACCTATCCGGGAGCTGTTTGCGATGTACCGTCACATTTATATTGTTATTCATTTGAGCCCAATCCTAACTGGTCAAGGATATACCCAGCACAAGGAGAGATCAAAACATATATTGAACACTGTGTAACAAAGTATGGGCTCACAGCGCATATCCGCCATGGTGAAAAAATTGTCAAATTGATGTTTGATGAAATTGCTGGCCTATGGAATGTAATATTTGAGGATGGGAATACTGTGAAGGCACGTCATGTTATTAATGGCAGCGGAGGTTTGCATGTGCCGTCCATACCAGATTTTCCAGGACGTGAGACCTTCAAAGGTGCTGGGATGCACACTGCAAGATGGGACCATTCAGTCGATATGCATGGTAAAAGAATTGCTGTCATCGGGGCTGCAGCCAGCGCCATCCAAGTGATACCAGAAATGGAAAAAATTGGAAAAGAAGTTTTTGTATTTCAAAGAACTCCTAACTATGTGGCCCCGCGAAAGGATCGCGAATATACTGCTATGGAGAAAATCATATTTTCAAAGGTTCCCTTTTTAGCCAAGTTATATCGCTGGTTTATTTTTATGCGTATGGAATTACTCCTTTTCCCTGTAACCAAAAAGAATTCTCCGCGGGGAAATAAGATTGGCAACCTGATAAAACAATATATGCGGGCTACAGTAAATGATAAAAATATACATGCCAGTCTAGAACCAGATTATAAGCTAGGGTGTAAACGCATACTTATCTCCGATGACTATTACGAAACATTGAATCGGAAAAATGTTTGCCTTGTAACCGATGAGATTCAAGAAATAAAGCCGAATGGTATTTTAACAAATACAGGCCAATTAATTGAAGTCGATGCGATTATATATGCAACAGGATTTGATATTGAAAAACACTTAAGATCAGTTGAGGTAATTGGCCTTAATAAAAAATCATTATTGGAAACATGGGCCGTCAATCAGGAAGTCTATCAGGGTGCTTGTATAGCAGGTTTTCCCAATTTTTATTTAGTAACTGGTCCCAATACAGGAGTGGCGACAACTTCAGTCGTTTTCATGATTGAACAGCAAGTCCATTTTATCATGCAGTTGATTAAAAGAGCTGGCCGAGAAAAACTTATTTCCGTTAAACAAGGAGCCCAGGACCGCTATAATGATGTGATTCATTCAGCTTTGAAGGATACTGTCTGGACCAGTGGATGCAAAAGCTGGTACATTCGTGAAGATGGTAGAATATCTACCCTGTATCCATACAATGGCAGAACGTTCAGGAAACAATCCAAGAATGTGAATTTCAATGATTTTAACATGGTACATAATACTGATGGGCAGGTTACTAAATAGGCTAGACAAGCCATTCCTAAACTTTTTATAAACGGCAGCAGCCGTAATAACAAAAATTAACTAATTATAAATAAAACCCCATAAAAATTGATTCATTATTACGATCTAATTCTTGCAACCCATATTTGCAGTAAAATCTAAATGCACGGTCATTGTTAAGACTCAGTTCCAAATGCACACCGGGAATTTTATTGAACCTTAAATGATCAATAAAGCGATCCATCATCAATTTCCCCTGACCCTTGCCCTGTGCTCGCGACAACAGATCAATATGCAGGTGGGCTGGAAAATCTGGAAATAATCGTTGCGACTCAGGTTGAAAAAGAAGATCCGTTATTTTTTCTGTCTCATTCCAGGTATCGGGATCACCAGCAGGCTTCTTGTAATCAACGCAAATTTTAGGCAACCATTCATTATGCATCCATTGGTAATATGTTTGCGAGTCCAATACCCCCATTATGTAACCGCAGGGGCCTTGATCATCTTCCAAAATAGATACAGATCGTGGTTCAAATTCCATGTAGGGACCAACATAGATATGTCCCAATACTAATGGATCAGAAAACAAATGGGTTGCATCTTGACCAGCATTACCGGTTTTTAGACAGATCTCATAAACTGCACTGGTATCGGCAGATTTATAAGATCGAATAGAAAAATCAGACATGCTCCATTGTAAAACCTATTCGATGCCCAATAATTCAACCTCAAATAAAAGCGTGCTATTTGGCGGTATTTTCCCGCCTCTGCCACGTGTACCGTAGCCCAGTATTGAAGGTATAGTCAATTCCCATTTAGATCCGACTTGCATTAATAGCAATGCTTCAGTCCAACCCTTTATCACACCGGAAACATTAAAGGGTGCTGGCTGTCCGGGAGCATAAGAACTATCAAAAACGGTTCCATCAATTAGTGTACCCTTGTAATGCACCTTTACTTTATCAGTTTTCAATGGACTGGGGCCATCACCTGGTGTAATAACTTTATATTGCAAGCCACTGGGTAAAGACACAACACCTTCTTTTGTTGCGTTTTCTGCCAGATACGTTTCTTCCACGACAGCTGCTTCCTGGGCCTTACGTTGTGCAATTTCACGCTGTTTTTGCTGGAACTCTTGACGAAATTTTATCAACGTTGATTGTACTTCCTCTTTGGTTAAGGCGGTTTCTTTATCAGAGAATGCGTCATTCAAACCCCTAGCCATGACATCAGGATCTATGTCCATTTCCTGTAAACGGAATGATTTTCCAATATCAACACCTACGCTATAACTCACAGTGTCCATATAATCTGTCAACTGTGGTGTCTCAACTCCCTTTTCGCTGCTTGTACATGATATAGCTATCATTAGCGACAATATAAAAATACCAATCAGTTTTTTCATTTATTCAGTGGTTCTTTCTGGTTCATCGTTTTCATCAGGTTTAAAGCGATATTTTAATACAGTCCATACGATCCAAAAATTAAGCACGGACGTAAGCAAAAAAGCCATTATTGCCTGCACGGAAAAATAACCTCCCGTCTGGGCAAAAAGAAGATAGGCGCCTACAAAAGCAATACCGAATAACAGCCATGACAAAATACTGACCCCACTTGGATTATGGGTTTTCCACAGTTTTACCAATTGTATTAAAGCAGCACCAGGCAATACAACTGCAGGCATCCAGGTTAAAAATTCAATCATTATAATTCTCCAACAGTTATTTTAAGGTTGATTGATGAATGTAAAGGGAACCTTATCCGGTGGTTTATTTATTTTGCGCCAGTTTTACAGCAGTACCGTAAACTAATAATTCAGCTGAACCTTGCATTATCATTGATGTTTGAAAGCGTATTCCTACGATCGCATCAGCATTCATTTCTTTAGCACGATCCAACATGCGCTGCAGTGCCTGTTCCCGGGATTCTGCCATCATACCCGTATACTCAGTGATTTCGCCACCAACCAGACTTCTCAATCCTGCAGAAATATCTTTTCCCAAATGGCGAGCCCTGATCGTATTGCCAATTACGGTACCTAAAGATTCCGTTATGGTGTAGCTTGCTACAGTATCAGTTGTTACTATTTTCATTTATCAATTCCCCGAAATGGCTCGTCTTTTTTCGCTACTCTATCTTCCTGGATGATACTATATAGTAAAATAAATACACCAATCACTACAGCCATGAGAGCTAGTCCAAGAAGAGGATTATTAAATACCAGTGCCATGATCTTGCCAATAAAAACCAAAATAAACACCACTGCGCCACCAAGGATAAGGTAAATACCTGTCTGTTTCATGTTGAACCTCTATGAATAATATTTTTAACTAAAATAGTGCATTTCAACTAATCAGAAGATAAACTATTGCCCAATTAAATCATTTTAAAATATTTACTTATGTTTGACACTGATTTTTCGATTCGTTCTTTTCGCGGCGGGTACGATGATAATTTTACCTACCTGGTTACCTGTATGCAAACTGGTATTCAATTCATGGTTGATGCTGCTGTTCCAGTAAAAACTGTAAAATCACATATAAGCAGGCAGTTAGACGCTATTTTAATTACCCACACTCATGGAGATCACACCGCTTATTTGACACAATTCCTCGGTCACTACCCAAAAGCAAAATATATCGGTTACAAGGAATTGATCCATTTGACACCAACTGATCTATTTAATCCGGTTGATGACAAGGATAGGATTATATTGGGGCGTATTAATATTAATGTAATACACACACCTGGTCATTTCCCCGACTCTGTCTGCTACAAAATGGGTAATATTCTTTTCACTGGAGATACACTTTTCGTGGGCCGAACCGGCCGGACTGTTAATGCCTATGCAGATACACGGGAATTATATCATAGTGTATATGATAAGATTTTATCATTACCCGGTGATATACTAATTTATCCCGGTCATGATTATGGTAAACAACCAACCATTAGTATCGATGAAAATGTGCGCATCAGTCCATTGCTCCAGGCAAAGGATGAAGAAGATTTTATAACCCGGATGGCGGATTATGAAGCCAACCGTTAACCTAGATAAAAGTGGAGGAATATCAATGAAAAAATATCTCAGTGGATTCATCACCGGCACTCTGGCAACCATATGCATGTTCATGTTTCTGGGTGCTGGCCAAATAGAGGATGACTCCTTAAAAGTCATGCTTGGTCGAATTGATGCTTATCTTAGCGGTGATACAACCATTGGTCCCAGTGGTCGCTACCAGTTGCAGAGTTTTAGTATCGATCGTACGCACTGGCATTACCTACTGGATACAACTACTGGAGAATTGTATCGTATGGAGCCCAGCCGTACTCCTTCTAACGCCAGATGGGTTTTAACCGCTGAACCAAATTTTAAAAAATAATGGCATTTATGATGAGAATAATTCTAACAATTATACTCACACTGTCGTTCTTTATGATGGTTACTTGCGAAGATAACCCTGAATGTGCTAGTTGCGGAGGCGGTCTATTGGATGGTTTTTTATTCAAAGAAGTAACCCAGGACGACTTGGCTGAGATTGGAAATATTGAAGGAATGAATATTGGAATTTGTATCAGGTATCAATTGCTAGGACTGACTGAAGAAGAGTTTGATTTAGAAACAATCGCTATTGTAGATGATTGCTGCTGTGAGTAATAATGAACGATGATACTTAACTATCACCAGGAATCAGATTCCCCTAGGATTGCGGTAATCGGGCTTCATGGCTGGACCGGTACAGAACATTCAATGGTGCCTGTTGCCAAGACTATGAAAATTCAATCTGCGAAATGGTATATTCCACGGGCACCCTATAAAGCTAGCACGGGCCAAGGGCACACTTGGTTTAGCGGTTCGCCTGATAATGGTTGGAAGGTAAAGAAAACTTTTAACTTATTAGATACACTCATTCAACAAGTACAGAATGACGGTTTCGATCCGGAGAATATAATCTTATTCGGGTTTTCCATGGGTGGCAGCCTGTCATTACGCTACGGGTTAGGAATGCAGTGCCAACTGCGCGGTATCATTCCTGTGGCGGCCTGGGTTAGAGAACCAGAAGAACTGATTAACTCTGCTTCACTGGAAAGTAAACAGACCCCCATTCTAATGATTCACGGCAAAGATGATTCTGTGGTAGATCATAAAAAAAGCATCACTGCCGCGGCAGAAATGAAAAATAATGGATTTTCTATACACTTAGAGATTGTCAGCGGGGGACATATAATTGGCGTTTACGCCACCAATTTGATCAAACAGTTTATCGAAACCGGTAAATTAGAGAATTTACATTTAGCATCATAAAAATTGTAGATGGACGAAAATAGTATTCACCCCCTACTGGATGCCAATAAACAGCAGCAGGCAAAAAAATACGAAAAGGAAAAACGGTTAATTGGTATATGCGGGTCCTTGTTATCGTTTGCATTTATTCTAGTTTTTTATTTCAGTGGATTTAGCCATTTCCTGGCTAACCTGAATATTTCTTTTATCTGGGCATTTCTGTTCTATTTAGTAGTTTTTCTATTTTTGACCACCATAATTGGATTGCCATTAGGTTATTATTCCGGCTATATCCATGAACACAAGTGGGGCTTCTCTAATTACACCCCAAAAACCTGGGCCATTGATCAACTAAAGTCATTTGTCGTGAGCCTAGTGTTATTACCGCTGCTGTTAGGCTTGCTGTTCTGGGTACTTGCTGAATTCCCTGATACATGGTGGCTCGTAGCCGGGCTTGCGACCACTCTGGTTTCAATAGTATTTGTAACCCTGTTTCCAGTAGTCATACTCCCGATCTTCAATAAATATGATCCAATTGAGGATGAAAAATTAACCAGCCAGCTATCTGAAATCTTGAACAAAGCTGGTCTAAGGCCTAGTGGATTTTTCAAGCAAGATATGAGTCGTCAGACAAAAAAAGAGAATGCATTTCTAGCTGGTATGGGTAAAACCAGAAGGGTGGTCATTGCAGATAATTTGCTAACGCATATGAGTCTGCCTGAAATAACATCTGTCATTGCACACGAAGTTGGCCATTACCGTTATGCTCATTTACCAAAAAATATTGCCATCGGCACCATTCAGCAACTGATCACGTTCTATTTGCTCAATATAATTATGAAAACACTCTTTCCTGAGTTTCTCACCTCCAATGCGGCAAATCTTACTCTTTTCCCCATATTTGGCCTGATCATGGGCCTACTATCAGGTTTGCTGTTTGGGCCATTGAATAATTTATTATCTCGTTTTTTTGAACGGCAGGCAGATCAAACATCGCTGGAACTATATCCAGATAAAGATGCTTTCCAAAAAGCAATGGCTGGTCTGGCAAACAGGAATTTGTCCAACGCCTACCCCGAATGGTGGGTCAAATTGTTATATTATTCTCACCCGCCTATTGGCGAGCGCCTGGCCTTTGCAGAAAACTATACGCTGTCAGAAACCGATTAATTATACTATCTGGACCGTTTGACTATTAACCCGGCCGTACGTTGATGGCCTTATCTCCCTTGTGGTCGTAATCTACATCAAAGGCCACTTGCTGTCCTGCCCGTAAACCAAATTTCTGCAACTTTGGCCCTAAACCAGATACATGAACAAAATAATCATCACCATCATCGCCAGTTATAAATCCAAATCCACGATCCCGATCATATTCTTTAACAGTACCAGTCACACATACGCTCGTTTTATCATACGCCTAATTTCGTAAAAATTTCTACCACAAGCACTTGCTTATAGCGTAAATTATTTACGAGTAATTTACTAGTTACGAATAAGGACGTATACAATGAGAGCATATTTATCACCAAAAAAACAACGGTTTGTTGACTTTATACAAACCTTTACCTATACCCATGGTTGCCCACCGACCTTCGCCGAGATAATGGATGGGTTACATATCAAATCCCCTGGTACAGTAAACTGGTACGTGAAAGAACTGGAACGGGCTGGTGTGCTAGAACGGAGCAAAGGTTACTCTGGGAAAAGGGCTTTGATCATAAATCCTGTGATCATAAGCGATGACATAACTATACCCTTTTTTGAATCCAGTGTAGCGGCAGGTATCCCCGCTTTGGCAGATGACCATGTGGCCATGCGCTTGAATCTAAACCAGCATTTAGTCAAGAATCCTACTACTACCTTTTCCGTCCGCGTCAAGGGAGATTCCATGATGGATGCTGCTATCTACGATGGCGATCTGTTGATTGTAGATCGATCTCTAGCTCCAAAAGACAGCGATATTGCGATCTGTATTGTTGATGGTGAATTCACTGTCAAACGACTGCAATTACAAAATGGCACTGTTTTACTTCTACCAGAAAATCCAGATTATCCGCCAATAGCAGTAGACGAAAGTAATGATTTTCAGATCTGGGGCATTGTAACCTATGTCATTCACCAATCTCGATAATCAAATCCACAAATTATGGAACGCTCCGTTTTTCATATCCGGCTGCAAAACTTTGAAATACAAGCTGAGCGTATCTTGGATGCCAGTCTGCGCACCCGGCCCATTGCTGTAATATCGTCACACCATCAAAACGGCACGATTATAGCCTTATCAACAGAAGCGAAGGCAGAAGGCCTATGCCAAGGGATGAAAGTGTCTTTGGCGCGCCAAATCAGTCACAGTGCACTACTCATGCCTTATAATAGTACACTGTATGCCCGGATGCACCATTATGTTACACGAATTGTCACCAACTATTCACCGCTGGTAGAGCCAACTGTACTTGGCCAATATTATCTGGATATGAGTGGCATGGAAGCGATCCACCGTAGCAAAACGCAGGCTGGTTACCATATATCCAATGATATCCATGGCAAAGCGGGACTAGCCGGGCAAATTGGTATCAGTGCCAATAAACTGGTCAGCCATATTGCTACAACGGTGACCCCAGAAAAGATTCACAAGATCAACACCGGAGATGAGCCAAAATTCCTGGCACCACTTACAGCAGAGGTACTTCCTACAGTCCAGGAGCAGTCAGTACAAAGGCTGGTCCGTTTCTTACACTTGAAAGAAGTGCAACACATTCAGACTATCGTAGCTAATGAGGCTGCTAGTTTAGTTTTATTTCGGAAATATCATGTAAAACTGGCCATGGAAGCCTTGGGCAAAGATACATCTATGGTAACACCACCTGCACAAAAAGATCATATTGTGGAACAGACCATTTTGAAGCAGGACAGCAATGATGAAGCGCTGTTACGAGCGGTGACAAAACACCTAGCAGAACAAGTAGCTTTTCGTCTGCGATACAAACAACAGGTCGCGCGATCTATAACCGTAGCAGTGCATTACACAGATGGATACAAGTTTAATAAAACAGGATCAGCTGCGCAGAATGATAACTATACAGTAAGCGCACTTTGCCTGGATCTGCTGCAACGGGCTAACCGGCGGCGGAACCGCATCCGCGCTGTTGTTGTCGATGCTACTGATATGAAACCGATCGCAAACCAATTAATGCTGTTCAGGGACACAGGTGTAAAAGATCAATCACTGGCTAGTGCTGTGGACACTGTGCGCACCAAATATGGGTTTGGCATTATTCAATCAGCATCCCACTTGAACATCGCCAGATAAAGATCAACAATCATGTTCGCCCACCTAAACACACATTCGATCTATTCGAAGATGCGCGGTACTATTCCATTAATGAAACTTATTACCAGGACCAAAAGACTACATATGAGTCATATAGCACTGACAGAGGTAAATGGTCTTTGGGGCTTTATTCGTTTTGTACAGTTGGCCAAGGAACAGGGTATAAAACCTATTGCCGGCACCAATTTGATCACGGCAATGGAGAATGTTATCCTGCTTGCAGAGAATCAAACTGGTTACGAAAACATGTGCCGGATCATTTCTTCTATTCACGATGACCCAGATGCATCAATCCCAAACCTACTTGTGCTATTTCACAGTGGACTATTCATCTTAGCGCATCAGGACAGTGTTCTAGTATCATTAGCTACATTCATACCCAACAGCCATTTATTTGTGGAATTACGGCCCAGTATTTCGGAAGCGAAAGCACAGGCGCTGGCTAACACATATCAATTAGAGATCATTGCCACTGGCGATGTGTACTTTCTCAGTAAAGAAGATTATCATACCCACCGTATACTGCGGGCAATCGACCTCAATACCACCTTGTCGCAGTTACCCCCTAACGAAACCAAAGACCAAAGGCACTTTTTTCGATCGGAAAAAGAAATGATTGATCTATTCCCCAGCAGTATGGCAGCTATCAATAACAGTCAATATTTAGCTGAGCGTTGTAAAACGGATTGGACCTACACCAATACAATCTTCCCAGACCTGTCATTGAAAAATACCCATCGCGCGAACAAGGCACTGCGCAGTCTGGTAACAACTGGTGCCCAGGAACGCTACGGTAAAATTAATGGATTACTAAAAAAACGTATTAACTATGAATTATCCCTGATTACACAAAAAGGATTCGCGCCTTATTTCCTTATCGTGAGAGATATTGTTCAACAAACTGAATCCACCATTGGCCGCGGATCTGGTGCTGCATCTGTCGTAAGCTACTGTTTGTACATCACACAAGTAGACCCCCTACGCTACAACCTGCAATTCGAACGCTTTATTCACCCAGAACGAATGAATATGCCGGATATTGATATTGATTTCCCCTGGGATGAACGGGATAAAATTCTGGATTATATTTTCAACAAATACAGTACCGAACGAAGCGCTATGGTCTCCAGCCAGGTATTCTTGCAGCCTCGATCATCAATCCGCGAAGTAAGTAAGGTCTATGGCCTGGCAGAAGAAGAAATCAAAGCCATAACCAAACGGATCGGTTATTACAGTCGCCGGGCTGAACTGGTAAAATGGGTGCGAAACGATAGACGATTCAAGAATCTGGATCTAGACGACACACTCATGGAAATACTGAAATATAGTGAAAAAGTTATGGGTGCTTTTCGAGTGTCTTCAGTGCACCCTGGCGGTGTGATTATTGTGCCAGATGAAATACGCAAATATGTACCTGTCCTTACGGCGCCCAAGGGTGTTCAAATTGTAGAATGGGAAAAAGATCAAGTCGAAGATTCCGGATTATTGAAAATTGATATTCTGGGTAACCGATCTTTGGCAGTAGTGCGTGATACACTAAAACAAGTCGGTCTCTACCGCAATAAATACATGGATTACCATAAAATTCAGCCAGTAGGTGACCTCAGGACCGAGGATTTAATGAAAGCGGGCCGCACCATGGGTGTTTTTTACATTGAGAGTCCTGCCACCCGGCAATTATTAGCGAAAGCAGGTAAAGTGGATTTTGAGCATGTAGTAATTTATTCATCGATCATTCGACCGGCAGCAAACCGTTATACCAACTTGATGCTGGATCGAATTCACGGGCAGTCCTGGAAACTTTTACACCAGGATCTGGAATGTCTGGCGGAAAGCTACGGTATCATGGTTTATGAAGAGCAGGTATCCATGGTAGCGCGAAAAATCGCCGGGTTCAGTTATGCCGAATCGGATTATCTACGTAAAGTCATTTCCAAACCAACATTAGAACATGCAATTCCCCGCTGGAAAAAGAAATTTACATCCGGCGCAGTCAATCGCGGATATACCGCAAAACTAGCGCAAACATTATGGCAGATGATCCAATCTTTCTCCGGATATTCATTCTGCAAACCTCATTCCGCATCTTACGCCATGTTATCTTTCACCTGCGCTTACTTAAAAGCCTATTTCCCGGCAGAATTCCTGGCAGCGGTAATTGCAAACCAGGGTGGCTTCTATAGTCCCTATGCCTATCTGAGTGAGGCAAGAAGGTTCGGTATTCGCATTATGCCGCCGCATATCAATCGTAGTTTTCGAGAATATAGAGGTCGAAAAGATCGTATCCGCATGGGGTTCATGGCCATTCGCAACCTGCAAGCCAAAGCTATCGATGCAATACTTAATGAACGAAAAAGCGGCGATTTCGCATCTCTTGCTGATTTTCTCGCTCGGGTAGATATCGATCTATCTGATGCCATGGTCCTGACCAACGCCGGTTGTTTTGTAGAACTGGAACCAGAAATTACACACAAAGACATTGCTTTTCGTACGGCCCACTTTTATCTGCAAAATGAAAACAGAGAACCGCTTACAGTGCCTACACTTACGGGCAATTTATCCCGTCAAGAGAAACGAAAACTGGAAATAGATACGTTTGGATTCCCCATATCAGAGCATCCGCTACTAAATTATTTACCGTATTTGGGAAAGCGTATAAAAAAAGCAAAGGATATCCATCTTTACATAGGGAAGACCATTGCGCTGGCCGGTATAGCCATTACTCGGAAGATCACAGCTACCCGCAATCGTCAACCTATGGAATTCGTGACCTTCGAAGATGAGACAGACTTATACGATTGCGTTATGTTTCCTGAAGCATATGAAACATTTGGGGATTTATTAAACTGGGAAACGCTTTTCCTAATTCAGGGCAAGGTGGAAAAAGCATACAGTGTGTACACTGTGACAATAGAAAAACTGATTAGTTTAACGCAAATGATAAAGAAAATAAAAGAAACAAAAACTGTATTAACTGAAAGCCTGTCGCAATAATTCCAAACTCTTGGGAACACCTGTATTGGCATCCTCTTTGCCTTCAAACTCTAGTGAGATATAACCTTGATAGTTGGCTTTTTTCAGAATTTGCGCAATACGCGGATAATCCAGGTCCAATGTATACCATTCCCCTCCACCATAATAAGTCTTGGCCTGGACAAATACAGCCTGCGCTGCAATCTGCTCCAGTTTATCATAGGGATCCTCTAGAAAATTACCTGTATCCATCAATACGCCAAGCCAGGGAGAACCGATAGCATTTACGATCCGCAATAGGCCTTCCGGAGTACGAGTGAGTCCCCAGTGATTTTCCAGCGCCAAAACAACGCTGGCTTTTTCCGCGGCTGGCAGGCATTCTGTGATCGATTCAATACACCAGTTAAAACCATCATCCTCTGTGAACCCGGGAAGAATCGGCTCTACGCCGCGATTGGCCATGAGTTCATCAAATGACTTTATTGTATTCCAGCGTCCGGAATTAAGCCGGATATAAGAAATACCTAATTCATAGGCAATATCAATACAGCGCAAGGTGTGTTCAATATTTCGATCTCGCACTGCCTCGTCAGGATCAACAAAATCCTGATGAATCGATAAACAGATTAATTCTACGCCGTTGTTTTCAGCCCGCTGTCGAAGAGATTTTAAATACTCTGGTGTTTCATTATCCATTTGGACATGCAGTACGTCCACTCCATGAGCCCCAAGATTAGCTACATGATCAATCACCTCCTGCACAGTGACTTTTGGTTCACGAAAATGCCAGTACGAATAGGTAGCAATTGCAAATTTATATTTAGATCTCATAATACTATTCCCACAGGATTGTAAAAAGTATCCGGCAAATGGTGCCAGCGCTGCTGTACTGAGAAATTTTCTACGGTCCATTAATTTTTCTGGTCAGCAAAACGGTAGTCATTCTCACCAAATATTTCTTGACAATTAATAATTTCACCATCCTCCCGCGTATAACACTTTTCTGAAATCAGCTCACCATTTCTGAAATCAACTTCACTCATAACATTGCCTTGCTCTCCTACTGCGCCCCTATTCATATAATACCATATCCATGGGCCATCTTTTTTATCATTATTATATAAACCCTTGAATGCTATCTCATCCTTACGATAATAATCAACCCATTCACCAACTCGTAAGCCTTTGGAAAACTCACGCACACCACTGATTTCACCATCAGGGAAATAACGAAACCACTTGCCATGTTTCATTCTATTTTTATAGCTGGGTTCTTCCTTTAACTGGCCATTCTCATAATATTCATATTCAAAAGTATCATATAATACACCCATACGCCATTCTTCGAAACGCTGATAACCCCTTTCGTCCCAAAAAGCCCATAAAAGATGTTTTTTACCTTCTTCATAATAACCCTCCACCTTCTTCCGTTCATCAATATACCATTCTCTATGATCACCGTGTTTCAAATTATTTTCATAATTTGTTTCAGTTACAGCCTCAAATGTTGAGTCATAATAAACATACCAGGTACCTGTTTTATCCCCGGCATCATATACAGATATAGTGGAATCTTGGCCTTCTTCGAAATAGGTATACCATTTTTGGTCACGCTTACCATTCTCTAAGAAAACTGCGTCAGCTTTCTTTTTATCATTGTCATAATATTCATAAATGAAACCATCGATAATTGAATCAGCATCATACACTTCATATTTTATTACTGAATCGTTGCGTACATACGTCCACAAAGCAGACAACAAATCATTTTCATAGTATCCCCTTTGAACAAGGTCTTTTTTAATCGTCCACTCTTCGTATAAACCATATTTTTTACCTAATGAATAGGTAGTGAGGTATTGCAGACGTTCATTATCAAAAAGCTGCCGCCATTCACCATCACGGTAATATTCAGTAAATGCAGGTTCTTCCATTACATTGCCGTTATCATAGTATTTATAAAAATACTTTAATTTTGCAATTCCCATATCATAATACTCATATGATTCTTGGCGATCCAAATCAGGGTCAAATGTTATCCATACACCATGTTTGAGGTCATCTGAATATTCACCCTCTTTAATGATTCTGCCTATCTCATCCCAAAGGGTATAAGGTCCATTTGCTTTACCGGAAAAATAACTTGACCTTTCTTTCTTTTTCCCACTGGGGTACCAGGTCAGCCAATCACCTGCTTTTAGCCCCATTTCATATTCACCTTTAGTAACTTTTCGTCCTAAACTATCGTAGGACATAAAACCCCCATCAAGCTTACCCTCCTTATAGGCTGTCTTTACCTTTACCTCTCCATTTAGATACCATTCCTTAGATGGCCCATCAAGTAAACCATTCATATACCCCTGCTTGCGAAGTATCTGACCAGACTCTGTATAATCTGCGAATTTACCATCCAGTTTATCGTCTTTGTATGTTCGTATATGTTTGGTCTGGCCATTTTCATAATATCCAGTAAATTTTCCGTTTTTACGCCCGTCTTTATATGAAATCTTCTCAATTAGCTGACCATTGGGATAATGTAAGTCAGCGTATTCTGATACGAGTGAATCCATATCCCAAAACTGATAATATACATCGCCATTTTTTTCATAGGTAATCCATTCATCATTCTTTTTCCCCGTCTCATATATTTCAATTTTTTTAGTCGTTCCATCTTCCCTTACAAACTTCCATTTACCCATGGGCTTATCCTCTTCATACCGTTTAACATATTCTACTTTACCGGAAGGATAATAACCGGTGAATTTCCCATCCTTCAACCCCTCTTTATATGAAATCTTTTCAATCAGCTGACCGTTAGGATAATGTAGATCAGCGTATTCTGATACGAGCGAATCTTGGTCCCAGTACTGGTAGTATGTGTCACCCTTTTTATCGATCCGATACCATTCCTCATTCCGCTTGCCTTCTACATAGATCTGTACAGCATTTTTCTTACCAGCGGCTGTATAATATTCCCATTTTCCATCAGGCTGGTCTTCTGTATATCTTTTTTTATATTTCACCTCACCATTCTCGTAATAACCAGTGAATTTCCCGTCTTTTAATCCCTCCTTATATGAAATTTTTTCAATCAGCTGACCGTTGGGGTAATGCAGATCAGCGTATTCTGATATAAGCGAATCCATATCCCAATACTGGTAGTAGGTGTCACCACTTTCATCGAGCCGAAACCATTCTTCATTGCGTTTACCTTCCACATAGATCTCTTCGGCATTGGTTTTACCTGCCATTGTATAATACCGCCATTTGCCTTCGGGCTTATCATTCTCGAAGCGCTTCACATATTTCTTGGCCCCATTTTGAAAATAACCAGTGAATTTCCCATTTTTCAATCCCTCCTTGTAAGAAATCTTTTCAATCAGCTGGCCATTGGGGTAATGTAAATCAGCATATTCTGATATAAGTGAATCCATGTCCCAGAATTGGTAGTAGATATCCGTTTCTTCTCCTTTTTTATACCATTCACCATTTCGCTTGTCATTTTCATATAATTCAAAGGTATGGACATCTCCACCCTCAGTGAAGAACTGCCATTTCCCTTGTTTTTTCCCGTCTTCAAATCGTTTTACATGTTTGGTCTCACCATCTTTATAATAGCCGATCCATTTCCCGTGAGGCAAACTATCTTGATAAGCATACTTTTCCTTCAGTTGATAATTGGGATAGTAGTGTTCTGTATACCGAACAATGAATTTATCATCCCGGTATTCCTCGTAGTGAATATCTCTGGTGTCCAGGTCCTTTGTATACCACAGTCCATTTTTTAAATCATCTTTATAAATCTCGACATGCACAAGTTCTACATCATCATTATAAAAATTCCATTCACCATGCTTTAGTCCACTTTTAAACCTTTTCTCGGAGTCTTTTTTCCCAGTAGAATCATAATCTATACTTACTCCATGAAGATTATCGCCCTTGTAGGCGTGCTCAAGTTTTAGTGTATTATTTAGATACCATTCTTTCCATATTCCGGCCAATTTATCTTTTTTGTACATTTTTTCGATCACTTTTTGACCGCTGGCAGAATCATGAATAGCATACGATCCATCCAAAAGATCTTTTTTATAATGATAAACTTTTTTTACTGTTTCATTAACATACCACTCGGTCCACTCGCCCTCTTTTCTACCTTTTTCATAATAATGACTGAACTTTTTATTGGCATCTGCGGGAATAACAATCTTTTTAAATCCGAAGAGGCCATCGTAAAAGATACTGTCAATCTGACTGCCCTGAACCACATACAACTCCTCTTTCGGTCCAGCGTCCGCAAATTTGTATACATCTGCAAAATTCCTGAAAATATCAATCTCTTGTTTGGTGAGGCGATCTGCAATTTTATTCATAGCCATTTTGGTAGTATCGATTTGGAATGGATAAAATGCATAATAGGTTACGGAAACCGTGTCTTCTTTATTAATAATACCTTCTGATATTTGACGATTAAATCGGTCCCGACCAATAAATGGTTCCTTCTTGCCAAATAATCCAGCAGGAATAGCTAACAATACAATTAGCAGCAAGTAAATTGCTGACCTTGTAACGAAGATTTTTTGTGAAAATGGGTTCATGTTACCTGTTAAATCATTTCTGAATTAAAAGATTGCTTACCGATAGTCGAAATTACGATGCTATAGGAATTTATATATGTCCTTAATTCTTCGTTAGCAACTGTAGCTGAAACGATGTTGCTGCATCAACAATTCGGTCCACGACCAGTGGGCCAAGTGTAGGTCCATAAAAACTGAGGCTCGCTTCATAGCCACCTTTTTCATATTCTTCTTTTGATAGTATGTAACTGATCCATTCATCAGCAAGTCCACCAATGGTTACATAAATAGCATCAGTTTGACCTAGGACTTTTCTTTTTATTTCTTGACCTAAACCAGCCGTCAATTCGCCGGGGACGCCAATAATCATTAAGTCGCCAATATTGACCGCTGTACTTGAAGTTGTCCTAGAAAATAATAGGTTAATTACATAAGCAGCAGTTTCTTCATTAAGACCGTATTCTGCACCACCAGTCTGCATAAATTCGGGGTACCAAGTAAGCTCAGGTAATGAAATGCTGGTAGTATAATGGTGGACTTCGTACACCGGTTTAGTCTGAATATTCTGCGCTAATTTCCATGATAGGATTCCTAATTCACGACCATAAGATTCGGCCTGTTCCCAACTACTGCCATATTCTATCTGGGGAACAGGACTTTGATCTCCCTCAGCCCCATTATAATAAAAGACAGTCACTTGAGAATCAAATAATGCTTCCATGGTACGCTGCAGATGCCCCGGCCAACCACCGGAAAATTCCATATCCTCTGGACCCATGAACGTCGGATGTGCGGTCCAATTCACCAATACAGCCAACGGTTCATTGTTCAGACGATCAAAGCGCGTAATCGTTAGGTCCGGGTCTATTGTAAGATTTCCCTCCCTGCGGTTTCGATTCCACCCTACCAACTCCTTTCTGATTGTTCCAACCTTAACTGGCTGCATATTTGCCTGCGCATTCAATATTGCCTTTTTCAAATTCTCAATGGTTAAAACCAGTACATCTTTGTTAAAAATACCGATCTGGGGAATATTCAGATTGTTTTTTATGTGGACAGACATCATTTCAATACTGGAATGGGAGTGACTGGGTAAAAGCATAATTTCCTTCCCATCCCAACCTTCTTCCGCCAGTGCTTTAACAAGCTCTGCTTTAAAATATGGCGGAAAGGACTGCATATCGGCCGTAATTAAGGCAAAAGAATTTCCCTGGTCTTTGAGGACCAACGCCTTGGCAAAAATCCGATCATGAACTCCTTCTGCTGGTTTGCTCATTCGATCGCCATAACCACCAAGTATTGGTTGTAATTCTAATGGTGGGGTTATATCAACTACCGCTACGCCGGCACGTATGCTTTGTTTATTTTCTACACATCCCAGTGCTGATAGAATTAATAAACCCAGCAGTGCTGTGGTTCTGAAATGTCGCAATGGTAATTACCCCATTTACCAGGGCATAAAACCCATTTGTTTTTTCCCGAGATCGGTAAGGTCATCTAATGTGGCCCGGCCATTATAATTAATTTCATAGTCTTCCGCAGAAAAATCCGGGGCACTTTCACCGGACAAAAATCGCTCACCCTGAATCTTCAGATAGTCACTATTTTTTTTGCATAATGGTGATGCACCGATGTACATCACATTACTAAAGTTATTTCCCGCATGGTGACCTTCTACAGCATGAGTCAGGTCGGGATGCCACCAGATTGTGTCGCCGGGGTAAAGGAGCGGTATAGAGACCAGTGCTCTTAGGGGCAGATCATGCCATTCTGGATTAGTATCTAAGGCTCTGCCTGGCGATGCGCCACAAAGCGAATCTTCCGGTACATCATCCAACAGGGCACGATATAATGTATATACTATATTGCGAACGATCGGAATCAGTTTTAACGTTCCATCATTAGGCCCTTGCTCAGTTAGGGCTGTCCAACCCTGAAAAGTCCTAAAAACATGACTGACAGCTGGTGATGGGATTTCGCTTATTTCTGTACGATATTTTGCGTCAAATGGATCGTAGTCACGCCAATTTCCAGAGAACACATGTCGATATACTTTTTGGTATTCTTTATCAATCCAACGTTCTATGGATCCAGCATCGGTATGGGGCGATAACCCAAATGTGTTATCACCCGGTTCACGCCGCCTGATCCTATCTGCATAGGTGCATTCCATATTTGGATCAATCCCAAATGCTCCATTCTGTTGGCAGCTCCACAGATTATTCAGCCAGGCTTTTGTCTTGGCCATGCGTTCATCCTGACGTGCTAACATCTGAGGTCGCGACCAATAAATACCGAAAACCTGTGGTTTACCTGACTGTAAACCACTAAAATATTGATCTAGGTGTGCTTTCCCCTGACACTGTTCATAATAGCCATTTGCAGTGATGTATTCTACCAGTTCATCATTCCAATCGTCTACCTTGGATTTAGGAAATACGCTCCTGATAACTGCACAACCACGATTTTTAATAGATACAATGATGGTTTCATCAACTTTTTCGTTTTCGATGGTCTCATAATTGATTTCCGGTATAACTGGTTTCCCTTCCCTGGCCAAATCTTCGATTTGGGATACTTCTTGCTTAATGTATTTTTCAAGATCTTGAAAAATACCTTTTAGCTCAGGCAGGTTTGTTTTCAACTGTTTTTTTGTATCAACAATTGCTTGCTCAATATTATCGATTAGAAGATCCATTATATTATTCGAATCAGTTAATTACAGTGAAAAATAATTATACTGCTATCTCGCTGCCAGTTTTATCAGATTTAACAAATGGATAATAAAGATGGGATCGCCAGCTATCGTCAGGGTCATCAGGTATGCCGTATACTTCGGGATATTTTCTGGTAATACGGGCTGTACCAAAAATTACATCCCATAGGAAGAACATATTGCTATAATTCCCATTGGGGTTACTAATCCCATCCTCGGGACTTTTCCCATGATGGGCAAAATGTGTGGCTGGTGTAGAAATAAAACGCTCGATCACCCATGCCAGCGGGCTCAATGTTTTGTATTTATATAAAAATGCATCCCATCTTGCTTCACTATGGGCACCGGTCACTATTAATTGTTTCAATATAATTGCGATGATCATTTCACGATATAAACCAAAGTATGTAGCCATACCCAACCACCATATATTGGGCATTAAAACGTAATACAATAATGCATTCCTGTAGGACACCAGCACTCCCATTTCTCTGGAAGAATGATGAGGGCGGTGCAATTTCCACAACCAGGGCCACTTATGGGCCTTGCGGTGATACCAGTACTGCAGTAAATCATCACCAATTAATACGAATAATGCAGAGGCCCACAATGTCAATCCTGAAAAGGCATTCCGATATTGCGGTAACAGCTTTATCAGTAAAAATGTCGTTGTGAGAAATATGATTGGCTTAATGAAAATGAAAAGTTGAAAAGTACTAACTAATTCCACATACCAGTCATTTCTGGATCGTATAGAATTCTTGCCATAAAGACCACCAAGGGCCTCTATAGCACCAAATATGATCAATATTGAAAATACTGCATAGACATCCAGATATTTTATATCCAGTATTGCCATTATACCTCCGAATAGAACGTGAGGTAAATCTAATCCATTTTTTATAAAAATTATAGTGCTGAAAAAAAGCCCCGCTAGCGGGGCTTTTAATCACTTAACTAAGATCATTTTTTTCGTTTTCAGAAAATTATTAGCCTGTATCTGGTAGAGGTACATACCAGCACTCACTGGTTTACCATAATCATTGGTAGCGTCCCAAATAATAGACCTGTAGCCAGGGTCCTGGTATTCATTAATGAGTGTCTTTACATCCCTGCCCAGCATATCATAAATAGTAATCCGGACATGACCTTGCTCTGGCAGATCATAACGCAGTGTTGTTACCGGATTGAACGGGTTGGGATAATTTTGGTGAATAGCAAATTCATCCGGGATAGCGATGCCTAAATCAGCCCACAACACCGTTATATCAATCGCAACAGAGTGTTCGCTGGAATTACCGGCATCATCATATGCTATTAGGCGATAATAGACAGTTACATCAATTTCATAATCAGTATCCAAATAAGCCGTATCTACCGTCTCTACGGTAAGATAATCACTAAAGTCTGCAGTGCTGGAAATTTCAAGGTCAAAGTATTGAAAATCATCATCAGGACTTATGTCCCAGCTGAGATGAATTCCTGTCTCTAAAATAGTAGCCATTAAACCAGTAGGCACGCCGGGAGCAATGTTATCTAACGAGTAGCCAGACTGTGGTGGAGAATGAAAGTGCCCTTCATTCATGGATGCCACTACCTTGAACTCGGTCATGCCGTCATCATCGGCCGTAGAGTCCCTAAGTGTCAGCACTTCATAGATATAACTATTATCACCAATCGCAGCGCCGGAGCCAACCACCACCCATTCAGGTATATTATCTATCATATCATGACGGAAGATGGTGTACAGTTGATTGGCCTGATTGCGACGATCAAAAAAGGATTTTCTAAAGTCAATATAGACCCGTCCTCCCTGATCATCAGGCACATCAGTGATCGATGTGATCCGGGGATGAAAGAACGCCGCCGATAAACTAAAGGTATCTGTAATAGATGTATCTCCATCACTTAAAGCAAGCGGAAAGCGGGACTGACCCGGTCCCGGGGCTGTCCCTTCTAACCGGTATGGATCAGCAGCCAGTGACAGCCAGCCTGGATAGTCCCAGGAATCATCAAAGGAGACCACCAAGGAGTCCATGTCAACATCATGAACAAGAATGGGAACATCAAACTCCATCCCTACACCTACTAAAGCAAAAAGGTTTTCAAAAACGGGGGCATCATTCACCGGGTTCACTGTTAAGGTAAAGGGCTCATGCGTAGTTCTCTGTCCATCACGTACCCTGATAATAATTGTTCCCGTACCATGCCAGTCATGGCGGGCAAACAAACGTAGTGTGTCAGGTCCCAACATATGGGATTGAACATGCTCATTCATCGGCTGAGATACATTTTCCACATTTACCATCAGGTTTTCGCTGTCCACATCAGAGATATACGCAGAAAGATCATAAAAGAACTCGCTGTCTTCAGCCATAGATGTATCCGGAATACTAACCACAGGAGCATCATTTATCGCCCAGACAGTGACCTCCACCGTATCGGTCACACTGGCCCTTGTGGGGTTCATGGCGGTAACCATGAGCTCTGTCCCTCCGTTAGCATCAGGAAGCGATGAAAGCACCAGAAAACCGCTGGATACATCTGCTGAAAGCACAGAACTGTCCGTGAACGAATAGGAATAGGTCAGCTCACCATCTATGTCAGTGAATACATCCGGCAGGTAGGCCACGGTATCCACACCAAAGTCTTCCGGGTAATTACGGGGCAATATATGGCCATCTACAAATGGAAGATCATCCACAGGGTTGACCGTGAGCGTGAATGATGTGGTATCGTTAAGGCTAGCGTCATTCACACTGTAGACGCTAACCGAGATCTCTGAGGTACCGTGCCAGTCATCCATTAGCATAATCTTCAGTGTGTCGCCCTCTACGAACGGATACACGCTCGAGGTATCACTATCGGCATCATAATAGATATCGTATTCCTGCTCAGACTCTGCGCTAAGGATTAAATACAGTTCGCTGTCCTCGTCCATCGAGGTGTCTGCGATCGCGGATATGACGGGCGCACAATAATCGGACCAATCATAGGGCCAGGCATCATTTGTAGAAAATGACATGTGGATTGCACATTTATTTTCATCTGATAAACCATTACCTGAAAACATGTCAGTCATATTTGTTACACTGGATACATTCCAACTGGATATGTCTTGGTTAAAACTGGAAACACTTCTAAACATTTGTGCCATATTCGTTACACTGGATACATCCCAGCTTGATAAATCCCCATTAAAACTGGAAGCACCCCAAAACATCCCTTGCATATTTGTTACACTGGATACATTCCAGTTTGATATATCCCCATTAAAACTGGAATGCTGATAAAACATACCGTTCATTAGGGTCACACTGGATACATCCCAGCTTGATAAATCCCCATTAAAACTGGAAGAATAAAACATACCACTCATATTTGTTACACTGGATACATCCCAGTTTGATAGATCCTGATTAGAATTGTTAGTACCCCTAAACATCCAATGCATATTTGTTACACTGGATACATCCCAGCTTGATAGATCCTGGTTAAAACTTGATGCTAAATTAAACATAGAGCCCATTTCAATAACACTGGATACATCCCAATTACCAATAGCATCATTGAATGTCGTTTTAGATTGAAATAATTCACTCATATCTGTAATCAGAGATACATCCCAGGTATTAATATCACCATAGGCAGCTACAGCTGATGCACTATCAGAAACCCATAGGTCTACCGCTGTTTGTAGTGCTGCTGTGGTTTGTGGTTGGAAAGTGGTCTGAACTGGACTCCCTTCCTGCTCATACCAGGCGATCTTGTCATCACCGTAAGATGCAGAGAGCACATCCATGTCCCCGTCACCGTCCACATCCGCCGCATGAACAGATTGGGCATAATCAGCTGATGTGGAAATAGCATGCTCTGTAAAGCTCTCGCTGCCGTCATTCTCATACCAGGCGATCTTGTGATCATTCTAAGTGCAGAGAGTACATCCATGTCACCGTCACCGTCCACATCTGCTGCATGAACAGAATAGGCATCATCAGCTGATGTGGAGATGGTATGCTCTGTAAAGCTCTCGCTGCCGTCATTCTCATACCAGGCGATCTTGTCATCATCACCTGATGCAGAGAGCACATCCATGTCCCCATCACCGTCCACATCCACAGCATAAACAGAACAGGCACCATCAGCTGATGTGGAAATGACATGCTCTGTAAAGCTCTCGCTGCCGTCATTCTCATACCAGGCGATCTTGTCATCATTGTAAGATGCTGAGAGCACATCCATATCCCCGTCACCATCTACATCAGTAGCGTAGACTGATCGGGCTCCATCAGCTGATGTGGAGATTGAGTATTCTGTAAATGTTGGCTGCCCAACCAACACAGAGATGAATAATAAGAGTGTGAGTGTTCTAGTGTAATTTTTCATGGCAACATCCTCCTAAAATTTTTTTTGATAAATCAGTGGGTACTACTGGTACTATATAAGCCATACGGAATTATCGCACCGAGTGATATTACACCCTACCAGCGTTAATATCAAAAAAATAGCATTCCAATGTGAATGGTGTGAGGAAAATCACAATATGTCAAGGCTTGACTTTATTTCGTTAAATGTAAGGGGATACTCAACGCTACTTAGTTTGCCCTTGGCGGACCTAAATGTCTATAAACAAAAAACCCCGCTAATGGGTAAAAACATTATATTCCCTATTATGAATAAAAACCAAATCATTGGATTAATCATTTTGAAGTGGGGTAGACTCGAGAGATGAAGAGAATATCGTTGTTTGTACTCGTCTCCTCCCTTTCTGCTCAGACTACGATAGCTGTAGTTGATTTTGAGGGTAAAGGTGTATCTAATGATGAGGCGAGTGCTTTGTCGGATAGGTTACGAAATGAACTCACCGAGTTTGGAGAGTATACGGTAGTTGAGCGGAGTCAGATGGAAGAAGTCTTGAAGGAACAGGGATTTCAACAATCGGGGTGCGTCTCCAATGAATGTGCTGTAGAAGTTGGAGAGCTGGTTGGTGTTCAACAGATTGTTGTAGGGAGTATCAGCAGAGTCGGTGACGTGATGTCAGTCTCAGCGAGGATTGTGAGCGTAGAGACAGGCACGGTTTTGACGGCAGCAAGCTATGACCACGAGGGCAAGATAGGAGACTTACTTAAGACCGGAATGAACAGGGTGGCATTAGACCTCGCCGGGATCGAATTAATCAGCGATCAGGTGTCCATCTTAGTAGAAACCAGGATTGGTATATTTTCACCAGAAATTGAGAATTTCAATAAAATCTATGGTAATGATGCATATCTCTC
>SCKQ01000011.1 GCA_004124535.1 Fidelibacterota bacterium | reverse complement strand
TGAGACTGTGTTTGTATCACTATAGTTCTAGTACTATTTAAGCTAGCTTTTCTGATTTCGTTTTTCTATTTTTTTTTTTTTTCACAGTTACATCAAACTTTGCTTCAATGAGCTGCACCAATTGCCCCAGATTTTCTTCTCCGCTGTTTTCAATAAATTCCAGAATATCTGCCAAACCGGTTTTGTCTTTCGGCGGTCCCAGCCGCCGTTTGTATTTGTTGGAAAAAGGGATAATCCTCTTTTCCAGCAGTATCCCTTTTTTATCACTCACTGTCAATAAAATCTCACTGGGAGCATTGCTGTAATCAAAGGAATTGGTATACTTCAAATTATCTTCTGCATTATAATACTCTGCCTTGTGCAAAAAATCTTTTCTGTTATAAAACAATTTATGCTTGCCCACTTTAGAGGAATCAAACCGGAAATATTCCGATGTAATGATTTCCTTTGAACGGCTTTTCTTGCTGCCATCCAGATACTGCAGTGTATAATAATAATAAACCTGTTCCAGTTTATCTGTGACGGTTACAGTGTGGGGCCTGTTATCTTCACGTTCTTTTATTTTCATAGACCACCCCCTGCGCATTTCACTTAAATCATCGGCAAATAGAAATTCATCAAAAAGTGTCAATGGTTCGCGAACATGGAATTCCACGCTGTATTTTGATCGTGTTCCTGCTTTATTCCACTTTAATTGATACGACCACAAGGTGCGCTTATTATTATCAATAAAAGTCACATTTTTTATACGGCCCTTGCTGTTGAAATTCACTTCATAATAGTTTCTCCCATCCAGCTGATCCCTGGTTAAACCGTCTGCCAGATCTCTTTTTTCAATATCCCAGTAACCGTAGTATAATTTGAGACCTGACAATTTTTCACGGCCTTTTTTCTTCCCGGGGACAAATTCCACATTCAGCAATTTCCCCTGTCCGGAATATGTGGATTTAAAATGGGCTTTACCTTTTACATCTTTTTCCGGGACTTCACTATCCAATATTTCAGACCGTTGAATATCCGTTGGGAAATATTTTACAACCGTATCTTGCTCCTGTGCATTCAAGATCATAAATGACAATAAAACAACACAGCGTTTAAACATAGGCCCACACCAATATTGAGATGAGTACTATGATTATACTGAAGCCAAAATAGCTCCCAGTGCGGATGCTTTTAAAATAACCATCAACATTCTGTCCCAGATTGCTGTAGGCCATTGTAACGTGGGTTGTTTGACCTGTTTCCACCAAAACATCCTGTGTACCTAAACGAATAATGTCTCTGGTTACTTTGCGAGTATTTAAGTACTCATCACTACTATTGGGGAAAAAGCTGACCGTATGCCAACCGGGTATTACATCCACATCCTGATCCAGGGGAGTATGACCTATGAGATGACCGTCTACATAAATGGGAATATCGGGAGTATCACAAACAATCTTTATGGCTGTGCGATCTTGCGCGGGAATTAGGGCGATACAGACAAGAATACCGAAGATAGTGTAGAGCTGTCGCACTCTGAATTTATTGATCGTTTTCAGTCTGCAGGCGAAGCTGCTCCCGAAGCTGCCCCACCTCCAGTATCACAGCACTAGTGTCTTTTCCGGCAGCTTCCAGCTCCCGAATTTTCAGGCGCGTTTGTTGAATCTTTTCCCGAACCGGTTGTGTCTTTAAGGTTTGTAAGCATTCTTGAACCAAAATCTGGGGATCATTAACATTGTGTCCATTCATCAATATTCGTGCTATTGTTTCGCGTTCGCTCTTATCCCTGAATTCTTCCAAAACTGCAGCCGTTGAACCTGAACCATGTTCCAATAGTAATCGTGCAGTTTTATTTAAAAGAGGTTCAGATATGAGATCAATATTATTCTGTACCAATTCTTTTACATCACGAAACGATGTTAGCAATGCGCTGATGATTTCTACTTGGGCTTTTTGCACAACGGTTATAAATAATGTTGGCGCTGCCGGTTTGGATTCCTGCAGTTGGGATGGTCTTCGCTTACGGCTGACAGCATTTCGAAACTGTTTGACCATTTCACGTTCGTTGATATTCAATTTGTTTGCTAATGTTTGTAGCAAATCATCACGAATTATACCATCACGAATACTTGCAATTTCCTCCAAAATTTCCTTTACCAGATTAGAGCGCTCCACAGCTGGGAGGTCTATAGCTGTGGTTATTTCCAGATGGTAGTTCAATAACGGTACAGCATTTTCAATTCCAGTTCGAACGATATCTACACCCTTTTTCTGCACCCAATCATCCGGATCCAATCCCTCCGGCACCTGTACAATCAAAGCAGCAATTCCATTCTGCAATAGTGCATAACCCGCCCGTAATGCTGCCTTTTGTCCAGCTTCATCACCATCATAAGCTAAATACACCTTTTGGGTGATTTTACCAATTTGAACCGCGTGTCTTGTGGTAAAAGCAGTTCCTGAAACTGCTAATACATTTTCTATCCCGGCCTGGACCAATTGCAGGAAATCCATATAACCCTCCACCAGGATAGCAGAACCGGCACTACGCACAGCGGGTGCTGTTTTATGATAACCGTAAAATACTTCACTCTTTCGATAGAGGGGCGTTTCAGGGGAATTCATGTATTTTGCCGGATCCTCACTTTCGAAAACTCGACCCCCGAAAGCAATCACTTTGCCCGAACGGTTCATGATCGGAAACATAATCCGTGAACGGAAACGGTCAACAACGCCCTGCTTTCCTTTTCCAAAAAGGCCTGACTTATCCACGCTTTCTCTAGAATAACCCTTACCTTTAATGCTCTTTGTAAGGAATTCCCAAGAATCTGGAGCAAAACCAACTTTAAACTCTTTTAGAGTATCTTCTGTCAAACCACGCTCGAGCAAATAATTCAATGCAGCTTTACCTTTTGCAGAAAACAGGTTTTTGGTATATACAGCTGCAGCAATCTCATGAAGTTCATACAATTGGGTGAATAATTGCTTTGATCCGCTATCCCCCGAAAGCACAACTTCAATTCCATAATGCGTTCCCAATTGCTGGACAGCTTCCACAAATGTGAGGTTTTCGTGCTCCATAATAAAATTGAATACACTGCCTCCGGCTCCGCAGCCAAAACAATGGTAAATCTCTTTATCGGGAGCTACGCTGAATGAAGGCGTACGTTCATCGTGGAAGGGGCAAAGACCAAAGAAATTCCTGCCGCGCTTTTTGAGATTAACATATTGGGAGATGACATCTAAAATATCAGCAGTGTTGCGTATTCTATCGATGGTTTCCTGACTGATGCGCGCCATTATAAGTCTTCTTCTGCTGATTCCATTAATTCTTGAACAAATTTCTCCCCTTTGGCCACGGGATCCTGAAGATTAAACAAATTGATTATGTTCAATCGAATAGCGGTCAAGTATCCAGCTACATTTGATTCGGCATGAACGATCTTTGACCATTTTTTTTTTGGATAAATATCCAAAGCCCAAATAAACACCATCAAAACCAATACTGCTTTGATTGCCCCAAATGTGAAACCCATACCTCTGTTCAACAATTTGGTGCTTTTTGACAGTAATAACAAATGTATGAATTTTGTTAGTATCCTAGCCAATAGCAGCGCAGCTATAAAAATAATTGTAAAACTAAAAACCATTACCACCCAAGTGTTGATATTGATCAGGTTCAGCACAATTCCGGATAATTCCACATAATAGCTCCAAGCAAAGGAAACAGCTATGATCAAGCCCAGCAAGCGGCCCATTTCTTCTACTAGACCCCGTTTATAGCCAATGATGCCTAAGGCTATTATGAACATCATTGCTAATATATCAAAAAAGAGGATCATAGATCATTTATCAACCAAGTTTGTCCCGAACGAGTGATTGAGCCAGTTTACCATCAGCCCGGCCAGCAGAACGCTTCATTACTTCCGGCATGATCTTGCCGATATCAGACATGGATGTAGCTCCTGTTTCTGCAATTACGGCATTTATCAAAGTTCCCAATTCTTCAGCGCCCATCATTTGCGGCAAGAACGTCTCTAATATTTCCAATTCTGTCTTTTCTTTAGCAACGAGATCATCTCTGCCACCTTTTTCATACATTTCAATGGATTCATAACGCTGTTTCACCATGGTCTTTATGACCTGTAACTCTTCCTGCTCACTCAAATCATCCTGTTTGTCGATCCTTTTGTCTTTCAGTTTAGAAAGTGCACTGCGAAGTGTAACAGTTTTATCCTTTTCACCATTTTTCATGGCCGCATACATGTCTTTTTGAATTTGTTCAGATAAACTCATATTATTCCTTTTTTAACTCTGATCGATCCGTTTCATAGCCATTAGCAGGCTGTCCTGGTCTGTTTCAAAGCCGATAAACCGGCGGCCCATACTCTTTGCAGCAACACCCACACTACCCCTGCGCATAAATGGATCCACCACCCAGCTTAACTTGAAACTGCTGGCCTGGAGGATTTTACTCAGCAGCATTTCCGGAAGGTCACCTTTTTCCTGGTCAGAGCCCATTGTAAAATATTCCAGCCAGAGATTGGACATATTTTCAGTATTACCAGAGTCCAGTATCTTTTTATCATTGGCTATCATTTCCCTGTTAAAAACAAAGTCACTCGTTTTTGTGGCCAGCCAAATATCACCAATTTCATTGAACCACGTGGGGTTTTGATCCTGGGTTCCAGTTCTTCTATCCCGCCAGGTTATACGTGTTTGCACCCTGAAATAATCGCTCAACAATGCATGGTACATTCCAGAGAAACGCCAGCTGCACAGCAAATATATAGCACCTGTACTCTTTAAAATTCGCTGACTTTCCTGCAGCCATTTGTTGTTCCATGTATAATACTCCTGAAGTGTCATTTTTTGCCCATGTGTGCCAATATCCCGCCAGGGGCTGACCGGCGGTGCGGTTAATATCAAATCCATGGAATTTTCCGGCAGGTGTTCTAAACCATCCAGTGCGTCTGCCAGAAACAAACCTTCTTCCATGGTATCCACGGTCATGGCGATTTCGTCCGCCTTGCGGACTGCTGGCAAATAGCGGTTCAGATCATTGACCGATAAACCAGGATAGGGCTCCAGCGGATTGGTAAACAAAGGGTTTAGTTGTTCTTTTTCAATTCCTGCCACGGGAAAATTTACACGCTTCTATCCTCAAAAAAATACGGATTCCACAAAAGGTTCATTGATAATCATCTACGCCTGCAGCAAATTCACGATTATGTTTAAGCCTAAAGTATTATTTGTTTGTACAGGAAACTCGTGCCGTTCACAAATTGCTGAGGGGATACTTCGTGATAAAGCCGGGGATGAATTTGACGTTTATAGCGCCGGCAGCCACCCTACCCGTGTTAATCCCATGTCCATCAGGGTAATGAATGAATGGGGAATTGATATATCTCATCATACATCTGATCCCATTGATTACTATTTAGATAAAGGGATTGATATTGTTATTACCGTTTGCGATAACGCCAACCAGGTCTGCCCAACATTTCCCGGCGATGTGAAACGGCTGCATTGGAGTATCAAAGATCCCTTTGCCGGCTGGGATGCCGATGATGAATACCTAGATTCTTTTCGAAAAACACGCGAAACTATTTGCACGCGTATTGAAGAATTTTTACACAGCTGGAAAGCTGATTAGCCAAAAAGCTGTAAATTCACCGGATTTAATAATTTAATTGAGGTCACAATGCGTTATTTAATTACCATTTTACTTGCAATTTCAGCTTTATTTGCTGAAACAAAACATTTGATTGCCCCGGACGGCACCACGGTCATCATTGACCGGGACGAGTACGGCGTGCCCCACATCAAAGCCGATAATGAAACAGCAATGTTCTTCGGCCAGGGCTTTGCTGAAGCCAATGATCGCTTATACCAGATCGATTTGAACCGCCGGGCGGCCACCGGCAGATTGAGTGAATGGTTTGGGAGCCTTGCTCTGGATGTGGATAAGGAATTATTGCGTACTGGCTACTCAGATGCAGAAATAGATGCCATGATTGCCAATACACTACCTGAAGTTCAAAACGCTATCCAAATTTATGCGGATGGTATCAACGCTTATGTTGATACGATGAACCTACACCCGGAATTGTACATGCCTGAACAGTATCTGGACAGAGATTTTGATCCTTTTACACTAAGAGATGGTAGTGCCTTCGCTGTTTTCATGTTGCGCAGGTTCGGCATGTTCGGCGGTGAAGAATTATCCCGTTTGAATGAATTGCAGAATAACGGCTGGGACTGGTTCAATGAGAACCGGCCTGTGAATGACCCGGCCTGTTCCACCACCATCCCGGATACCAGGCAAGCTGCAGCTCAAGCCTGGCATTATTCAGGAATGACGGTTCCGGAAGAAGTTGTCTTGGAAATGGAAGCACGCAATGAATACGTTATGCAATTCTGGAAAGATAACGGTATCATATACAAACTCGGCAGTTTTGCTGCTCTTGTAGATCCAGGTTTTTCCACCAGCGGCAATGTAATGCTTTTGGGCTGCCCGCAAATGGGCTCGCCCAGTTATAATGAAGCATCGACAACCATGGAAATAGAATTGGAATGTCCCACTTACCATATAGGAGGAAAAACTATACCTGGTGTACCATTTGTCACTTTAGGCCATAATGAACATATCGCCTGGACCTGGACCAGCGGTGTCAGCGATAACGTGGATACTTATATTGATTCAACCCAGAGCAACAATTTTAATGATGGTTACTGGCACAACGGCGAGTGGCTGGATTTTGAGGTGATCGTTGATACTATTAAAATGATCGCTGGTGAGGAAATATTTACTCACTACCGAACCATACATGGGCCTGTTGTGGGTTCTTATTTACCAACGCACCAGGTTTACTCCCAGAAGATGACCTTTTGGATGGATGATGTTCAAATGGCGGATTATATATACAAAATTAATAAGGCCACCAGTATCGCTGATTATGATGAGGCCGTGAGTGACGCGCCTATGTCTTTTAATGCCTTTGCCATTGACCAGGATCAGAATATTGCTTTCTGGCATGGTGGTCGTTTCCAGGATCGCAGCGATGGGGTTCATCCCTACCTGCCCCATAAAGGTGACGGCTCGGAAGAATGGGGCGGTTTCATTGCCTTTGAAGATATGCCACATGCATTAAATCCTGATCAGGGTTTCTTTACCAATTGGAATAATAAACCGGCGTCTTGGTGGAATAACGGCGATATCGGTCCCTGGATCTCCGGATCAGGAATCTGTAATGGCGTGGATAACATTACTAATTTTGTTACGTCTTTTTCCAGCATGACCCTGGAGGATGTAAAAGGAATACCGGAAGCGATTAACGATCACGGCACATACCAGGGGGCTTATGAAATGACGGGTACAGAGATTATTGATTACAATATAAACCCACCCGGGCAAAGTGACTTAATCCACACTGATGGTACGCCAAGCCCGCATAAAAATGACCAGTGGGACCTGCATACAAACTTTGAATTCAAGGATATGATCTTTGGTGAAGAGATTGCCGGGACAGGATCAGAAATATTACCGAATGAATTCAAATTATTCGCTCCCTATCCCAATCCCTTTAATCCCGTAACGACTATTCGGTTTGCACTTGGTCAATCTGAAAAAGTGACTTTACGTATATACGATATCAACGGCCGTTTGGCAGACACATTAATCAACGACAAATTGGCACCTGGCGAACATGAAGTACGCTGGCTGGCAGAAGGTTTTGCCAGTGGCGTGTATTTTGTCAAGATGGAAAGTAGTGGTTTGCAAACCACCCAAAAGCTTATCTTGTTAAAATAGGTTTTTTTCGTGGTTTTAACCACGGTCTATTGGTTGTGGATTATTTTTAATAAAATGTTTAAGAAAACATTTACACTATCCCTTTTTTTATTTATCACATCCTGTAATCTCTTTCAAAAAGAGGAAGAGGAAAATGAATCCCAGGGCATAGAGATCAACCCCGGCGATGATATCCAATCCATTGTAGATGCCAATCCTGCCGGTTCCACATACATCCTGAAATCTGGTCTCCATCGCATGCAGGAGATATGGCCACAGGAGGGAGATACTTACATTGGTGAAGACGGCGCTATCCTGAATGGCTCACGCCTCTTGACTGAATTTGAGCAGGAAGGCGGATTGTATTATGCCCCGGACCAAACCCAGCAGGGTGGAGATCACGGAGATCCCTATGTTTGTCCCGAGGGATGGGAAAGATGTGATTATCCTGAAGTACTATATATTGATGACGAACCGCTCAGGCACATGACCAGCCTGGAAGATGTGGTATCGGGATCCTACTTTTTTGACTACGATGCAGAGCGGATTTATTTCGCTGATGAACCTGACGGGAAAAAAGTGGAAACCAGTATAACAGATTTTGCATTTTTCTTTTCTGCAAGTCATGTAACTATCAAAAACATAATTGTTGAAAAATATGCAAATCATACTGACTGGGGTGCTGTAGGCGGAGACCAGGTAACCAGTTGGCTCATTGAGGGCTGTGAAATCCGCCTGAACCATGGTGCTGGTATTGTAGTTGGCGGCGAATCGATCGTGAGAGGAAACTATTTGCATCATAACGGACATGTGGGTGTCAATGCGGGATCGGGATCTAATATCCTTATTGAATCCAATGAAATTTCTTACAATAATTTTACACGCGTTTCCATGGGCTGGGGTGGAGCAGCAACTAAATTTTATCTTTCTGACAATTTGCAAGTTATTGGAAACTATGTTCACCATAACTTGGGTCATGGGCTGTGGACGGATATTGAAAACACAAATACTCTTTATGAAGGAAACTGGGTGTGGTGGAATGTAGGAATGGGGATAACCCATGAGATTAGCCACAATGTAATCATTCGCAATAACGATGTACGTTATAACGGGATTAATGATGATATCTGGCTCTGGGGAACTCAGATACTAATTCATGTAAGTGATGGGGCTGAAGTTTATAATAACACGATTTATATACATGCAGATGGTGGTAACGGCATTGGGATTATGAATTATAATAGACCAGATCCTATCAATGGAGATTATTACGGCATGAACAATTACATCCATCATAATGAGATCACCCATTTAGGGTTGTGGGGTATGAACGGAATTGCAGATGATGGCGAGGAAGGAACAGAATACTACTATGATGGTGATGGCGATGGGATACCAGATTGGGGATGCCGAGATCCCTTAGCCAATAATCTTTTTGACTACAATTCCTATCACCATAATGGCATTCCCGAAAAGTTTGAATTTTGTGAAACATGGTATCTGACCTGGGAACAGTTTAGAGCCGAAGGGCAGGAACCCAATGGCACAATGGACTCGAATGTCATCACTCCCGATGACACACCACCAAAGGTATGTGCCATTTGTCCGGGAGATTAGGGAAATTCATATCGTAAATAAAAAAGGGGCAGTTACCTGCCCCTTTTTAATATTGTATTTATTTCAAATTATATTCCAAATCCTAAACGAAAGTTTATACTTCCAAAACCACTAGCATCAGGAACAACGTCATCCACGATGGTATAACGAAAATTCAGAAATGTATCCAGCATGAGTAATTTGAATTGCAGTCCTGTTTGAAAATGGAAACCTGAAGCGTCAATTTTATTTTCCTTTAAATAATCCACAAGATTATCTTGAAGCGCTGATGGATCACCATCATGTAAATCACCGTCCAAAAGTTCAGTAACCATGTCAAGATCAGCAAGTGGTGTTGTCACATGCGTGTTATACCCGCCACCTGCATGTATCTTTGCTCCTGCAAGGAATGGTATAGATAGTCCAAAGATTTCCTTTCTTAAAGTATAATAGACATCTGTACTCGCCCATCCAAAATTAATAGGTTCCATTGAACCGGCTTGATTGGAAAATTCGATATCATAAGTATTTCCCCTGATATTTGCATCAACCTCTATATCGATAAAAGGAATTGCATCAATATAAAGATAACCACCAATTACATATGCTCCATCAAAGCTATGGTTTGATAGTGCAGTTACTCCTGATTCTAAATGTGTTTCAGCAACACTAAATGAACTTTGTCCTACTTGTAGACCAAATCCGCCAATGGCAAATAAACCCGTTGAGGTTAAAATAATAGTTAATACGAGTATTTTTAAATTTCTCACGGAATTCTCCCTGTGGTTTGTGGTTTGTATATAAACAAGTTAATTGAACTTGAGCTAATTATTAAAGTTTTATAAAACGGAACTTATTCACACCAAAAATCGTAGATGAAGAGTAAATTCATATAACAATCGAGGTAAATCATGAAACATATATTATTAGCATTTCTTTTGTTCTTTTCTGTGGGTCTGTTGCAGGCCAACGATAAGAAGGTCATTATCAAGAAAATGGTCGTCAGTTCAGACCAGGATGAGCAAAATGTAGATGTGAACGTTGAAGTAGAAAACGATCAACTGACATTGACCATTAACAAAGATGGGGAAGAAAATGTTTTTAAGGTCAACCTGCAGGATGAGGATGCGCTTAAAGCACTGAAAGAAGAAATAGAGGCTCTGGGTGTTGATGTGAAAATCATGGGATTAGTTAATGGTGATGAAGATCATGAAATCATGTTTTTTGGTGATGATTACGATAAATTTTCTTTTGAACCAGATAATGGTGGATATTTAGGTGTACAGATCCAGGATCTCACCGATCAGCTTCGCGATTATTTTAAAGTAAAAGGTGATGGTGGAGTGTTAGTGTCTGAGGTGGTTAAAGACAGCCCGGCAGAAAAAGCCAGACTCGAGGCTGGCGATGTGATCATGACCGTCAATGATGTGCGCATCAGCGACACGAGAGAATTGACGCAAACAATCCGCAGTGAAAAACCAGATAACGAGGTTGACATAACTGTTGTGCGCAAAGGCCGGGAAAAATCACTGAAAGCAACACTAGGATCAAGCGGTGACTCTTTTTCCTGGTTACCAAAAATAGGCGGTCTTCATAAAATGGAGTTGAAACCGCATAAAAAAATGATGAAAAAATTAGGCCATGTATGTACTGCTGACTGCGGTGACAATTGCCCTTTGAAAGGTCAGTTGAAATTGGACATTGATTTGATGATTCCTGATGGAGCCTCAGGTATGATGAAAAATAAATTTTTCTTTCCCAAAGGAGTTCATGGTGATGATCTCGAAAAATTAAAAAAAGAACTAGAAGAACTACGGAAAGAAATTCAAAAACTTAAAGAATCATAAACTTAACAATTTTCTTAAAAGAAAAAGGCTCCTACAGGAGCCTTTTTCTTTTCTAAAACATTCTCTATATCCATAAATTGATGGCACCCCTACATTCTTTATGAACCGATTACTTATTTTCATAACCACCTTGTTAGCTGTTGTTACGGCCCAGGATTACCTATGGCCGACTGATGCCGGCAAGTCATTAAAATCCAATTTTGGTGAATTTCGGGAGCGCCATTTTCATATGGGTATCGATATTAAAACAGGCGGAAAAGAAGGCGCTGGGGTCATTGCAGTAGAAAAGGGGTATGTTTCCCGTATGGTCGCAAATTTCAAAGGATACGGCAGAGCATTGTACATCATGCACCCCAATGGTGAAACCAGTGTATATGCCCACCTGTCGCATTTTAATCCAAAACTGGAAGGGTATTTAAAATTTTATCAGAATAAAAATGAATCGTATATACTGAACCACTATTTTGAACCAAATGACGTAAAAATAAAAAAGGGAGAAGTGATCGGTTATACTGGAAATACTGGTTATTCCTTCGGCCCGCATCTGCACTTTGAAATTCGTAATCGCATGGAACAACCATTAAATCCACAATCCAATGGTTTTGTAATTGATGACCGCCTGTCGCCGCAATTAGAGGAATTGGCGCTTATTCCGCTGGAAAAAGATTCCCGGGTAAATGGCAGTTTATTGCCGGTACAGATCCCTTTTTTCAGGAAAACGGATGGATCATATCAACTAGCTGATACACTCAATGTATTTGGAGTTGTTGGGTTGGCATTAAGAACAAAAGACAAACGCCAAGGGTTTGCTGAATCATACCAGTTAAAATCTGTTGAATTGGTTGTTGATGGTATTACTGAGTACAAGCTTGATTATAATGTCCTTGATTATAAATTAAGCGATCGGGTACAATTGGTTCGCAATCATGCGTTACATCGTTTAAATCTTGGCTCTTTCCACAACCTGTATCACTTAAAGGATTATCCAACATCGACAGTTCAACCTGGAAATTTATATGGAATTTTGAAATTACCTCCTGGTTATCATAAACTGATCATTAAGGTAACAGACGCTAATGGTAACACCACTACAGGTAACGGTTGGATCTTTACACACCCGCCAATCGATTTGATCGTTCAGGATATAACTCAAAACGGAAATGAAACCACTTTTAATGTTCAATCAAAATCCATAAGTATTCCCTTAAAAAATATTACGTGTTATTCCTTTTCTCCCTCTGGATTCGCAGATAATAAAATCAATCCTCTGCGTGTTGAAAAAAGTACTGGCGGATTGCTTGTAACGCTGAATAGCAGAATAATACAGAATCGTTCATTGCAGTTCATAGCCAAAAATAAAATGGGGGCATTTTCTAATCCATTGAATTGGCACCCGGAAAATATTGTGATGGATTACAATACAAAACCGGATATAAAAATCAATAAAACAGCTGCCGGGGTTGTTGTCCAGATAGAAACAGGTAATATGGGCACCGCTCAACCGTCTTTGCATTTATATACACCGCAAAATCTGGTTGCTGTTGCTTTACAGCAAATCCAGCCCTACGCATTTATTTCAGCACCGCTTGATGTCCAAATATTTAATTATGTAACAAAATTATATGTAAGCATTAATAATGGCACAGATTACACTTATAAATATGCTTTTACGCCGGCAATTGCAACCCCCGGTGAACAAACAGTTGTCGTTTCGGAGGATAAAATGTGTTCATTGCGGTCTGTTAAATCAACATTCTATGGCCAAAGCTTAATCTGGATCGATGCTGTAGAAAATTCTACTCCGCCTCCTCACGGCGGTTTTTTGTCAAATGTCTACCAGCTCCAGCCCTTTGATATTGCACTACAAGATACAGTCCGCATCGGCATACGCTACGATGAAAACATATCAAAATTGGAAAAAACTAGTTTATACTACTATGATCAAGATGACGGCTGGACATTTATTCCATCAAAGAATTCCAAAAAACGCCAGGTGTTAACAGGCAGCATAGATAGTTTCGAGGCAGTGTGCATTTTACAAGATAATATTCCTCCGAAGATCGAATCTACATTTCCAGCTGATGGCGGAGTGTATTACTTTCAGGACATTAAAAAATTGAAAGCTAAGGTAGATGACCTGCTATCCGGCATTATAGCGGATGAATCAGAAATGTCGATGACGCTTGATGGAAAAAGATTGCTCTATGCCTATCAACCGGTCAGCCAAACTATTTCCTATGATTTGACTGGGCATCTATCTGTTGGAAATCATACGATGTCAGTCAATGTTAGGGATAGATCAGGAAATGAGACCACCAAAACTGTAAACTTTCATATTAAGTAATGTTTTTCCCTTACAAAGATGATAACCCCCGTATCCTTGTTCCTGTTGTAACGTATGGAATCATTGCTGCCAATGTCCTCATTTTTTTATACCAGTTTACATTGGCCATGTCTGGGGCTGAATCAGAAGCCCGGTTTATTTATATGTTTGGCCTGATTCCGGCTCAGTTTCATATCATTAATCTTTTTACATCCATGTTTCTGCACGGCGGTATTGCCCATATCCTAGGTAACATGTGGTTCCTATGGATCTTTGGCGACAATGTAGAAAGCGCCTTGGGCCACGCTCGTTATGCATTATTCTATATTCTATGCGGTCTTGCGGCCGGACTGGCACAGGTCATGTTCAACATTGATTCCATATTGCCTATGGTGGGTGCCAGCGGTGCCATCGCCGGTGTCTTGGGTGCTTACCTGATACGTTATCCCCATGCCCAAGTACATGTATTTGTATTTATATTCATTTTCTTTACAACCATCAAGGTTCCTGCAATGATTGTACTGGGCATCTGGTTTTTGACCCAGCTGACAAACGGCCTTGGAACTCTTGGCCTTGATACCACTGGCGGGGTTGCTTGGTTTGCACATATTGGCGGTTTTATTGCCGGGGTTGGCTTTAACTATGTTTTTCAACAAATAAAATTCAAAGAGTATTAATATGGAAGATCTTATTGCTCATGCTAAATCAATGCGAACTTTTGCCCACGCGCCCTATTCTAACTATACAGTTGGCGCTGCGGTATTAACTTCCGATGGAGAAATGATCGGTGGTTGTAATGTAGAATCCAGCAGTTATGGTTTAACCTGCTGCGCAGAACGTGTGGCATTATACCGAGCGGTTGCAGCAGGCCATTCATCATTCAAAGCTCTTGCTGTAGCAACAGAAAATGGCGGCTCCCTTTGCGGCGCCTGCCGGCAAGTTGTCTGGGATTTATGTGGTGACATTCCTATTTTTATTACTGATAATCAGAATAATGTTGAGCAGACATCAACACTGCAGCTTCTTCCGGAAGCTTTCGATCAATCAAAATTAAAATGAATCATTCATCTATATTAATTGGTATTGCCGGCGGCACCGGTTCCGGAAAAACATCCATTGCTCATGAAATTGTTAAAGAATTCACTACCGGCGAAGTTGCTGTAATCCAGCTGGATTCCTATTATAAAGATTTAGCGCATATGTCCATGGAAGAAAGAAATGAACAAAATTTTGATCATCCCGAGGCTATGGACTTTGAACTGCTGCACGAGCATTTATCGACATTGATGCAATGGGAAGCAGTCAAAATTCCATGTTACGATTTCAGCACACATACCCGTAAAAAAGAGTCCGAACACATTGAGCCTCACCATGTACTTGTTTTAGAGGGGATTTTAACTCTTTGGGACACCAAGCTGCGCGAACTGATGGAAATCAAATTGTTTGTGGAAACACCGGATGATATTCGCTTCATTCGCCGGTTAACACGCGATATAGAAGAACGTAAACGCACCAGACAATCTGTCATCGATCAATACCTGTATACGGTGCGGCCCATGCATGAACAGTTTGTTGAACCCATGAAAATATATGCTGATCTTATTATTCCCGAGGGTGGAAAAAACACAGTTGCCATCGATCTCATACGAACTAAAATTAAATCTATACTTCCAACGCAGAGAGTTTAGATGACACTTACACCACGCACTGGCGGTTGGATAGAGGTAATATGTGGTCCTATGTTTTGTGGGAAAACAGAAGAACTTATCCGTCGCTTGAAACGGGCCCAGATCGCCAAAATGAAGACAGCCATTTTTAAACCACAAATCGATAATCGCTACAGTGAGGAGCATATCGTATCGCACAACCATATGAAAATGGAGTCATATCTGATCAGCGACGCCGGTGAAATACTTGAAAAAGCAGATGGCGCAAAAGTCGTGGGGATTGATGAAGCACAATTCTTTGACAATAACTTGATTGCCGTGTGCCAGGAGTTGTCAGCCAATGATAAGCGTGTGGTTGTCGCCGGTTTGGACAAAGACTATCTGACTCGTCCTTTTGGGCCCATGCCGGAAATCATGTGTGCAGCGGATTATCTCGATAAACTGCAGGCCATATGCGTTGTCTGTGGCGAACCGGCCGGTTTTACACAACGCATATCAGGGGATTCAGAGCAAGTGGTCATTGGAGAAACTGATAAATATGAAGCACGCTGCAGAAAATGTTATCAACACCCGGAGAAATTATAATGGAACGTTTTACTGGACTGATTGGAATTGTTGTTTTATTGGCTATCGCATTCGCCCTGTCGAATAACAGAAAACAGATAAATATGCGCATAATTGGCTGGGGCCTGGGATTGCAGGCCATCTTTGCCATATTTATTCTGAAAACGCCAATTGGCGGACCGCTGTTTGGTTTTCTGGATAAAGCCGTCCGCAAGCTCGTTAGTTTTTCCGATGCTGGCAGTGATTTTCTTTTCAAATCTTTCGTCCCAGATGTGGGTTACCATGTTGCCATGATCAATTTCGCTTTTCGAGCACTGCCCGTGATTATTTTCTTTTCCAGCCTAATGGCTGTTTTGTACCACTTTGGAATTATCCAGGTGATCGTAAAATTGATTGGCAAAGCCATGCAGAAAACCATGGGTACCAGCGGGTCGGAAACGCTCTGTATTTCAGCCAATATTTTCGTTGGGCAAACAGAAGCACCGCTCATGGTTAGGCCCTTTATCAGTCAAATGACAAAGTCAGAACTGATGGCCGTGATGACAGGCGGTTTTGCGACTGTTGCTGGAGGTATTTTGGCTATTTATGTCATGTGGCTAGCTGATATTCCTGGAATTGCCGGTCACTTATTAGCCGCGTCGGTCATGTCTGCACCAGGAGCACTGGTGATGGCAAAAATTATTTATCCTGAAACGGAAACGTCTGAAACGATGGGGGAGATGAAAATCACTATCGAACAAAAAAACACCAATGCCATGGAAGCCCTGGGGGACGGAGCTACAATTGGATTGAAACTAGCAGCGAATGTCGGTGCTATGCTGGTTGCTTTTGTTTCACTCGTTGCTATGATTAACTACCTCCTTGGGTTTGCAGGCACATCCATGGAAACAATCCTCGGTTTTATATTCAAACCTTTGGCATGGACCATGGGTGTACCCTGGTCAGAGGCTGGTACTCTTGGCACACTCATGGGGGAAAAAATTGTTTTTACAGAATTGATTGCCTATGGTCACTTGAAAGAATTGATGTCTTCAGGAGCCATTTCTGACCGCACAGCTATTATAGCCAGTTATGCTTTGTGTGGGTTCGCAAATTTCGGTTCCATTGGTATTCAATTAGGCGGCATCGGCGGTATGGCTCCAGAACGTAAAAAAGATCTCGCTAAACTGGTTACTAAAGCAATGATAGGAGGTGCGTTAGCATCCTGGCTCACTGCGACTATTGCAGGTTTATTGATTTAATTCTTATTATTGATAAATAACTTTGCCTTATGCATTTAATTTTTATTGGCCCGCCCGGTGTAGGAAAAGGAACCCAGGCAAAACGAATCTGTGATCATTTTAGCATTGTACACCTTTCCACAGGTGTTATCCTGCGCGATGAAATATCCAAAAATTCACCTGTGGGCGAATCAGCAAAAACTTTTATTGATGTCGGTCAATTAGTTCCCGATGATGTTCTGTTAAAAATGATGTCCGGCCGGCTGGCGCAAAACGATTGTAATGGTGGTTATTGTCTTGATGGATTTCCCCGTACTATTACCCAAGCTGAAGGGTTGGAACGAATTCTGACAAATTTAAATCAATCGCTGGATGCTGTTGTCAGCATAGTAGCCGATGAAGAGGAATTGATTAATCGATTGGTCCTGAGAGGTACAACATCCGGAAGAACAGATGATACTCCTGAAATTATCCGCCAGAGATTGCAAGTATACAGACGGCAGACCGAACCATTGATAGAATTTTATGAACAGCGCAACTTAATTAAAGCGGTTGAAGGTGTTGGCGAAATCTCTGAAATCACTGAACGAATTCTGAATACATTGGTTTAATATGCTGAAAATTGGATTAACAGGCGGGCTTGGCTGCGGAAAAAGCACAGCCAGTGCAGTATTGGCTGAATTCGGTGCTTACATTTTAGACGCTGACAATGAAGCGAAAAAAATGATAAACAATAACTCAACTGTGCAAAGTGAATTGATCGCTGAATTTGGGACGGATATTATGGGGCCGGGAAATGTAATTGACTTGAAAAAACTGGGCCGCATTGCATTCCAGGATGAAGACCACCAAATCCGTCTTAATTCTGTTGTGTTTCCATACATCTACAATTTGATCGATGAACAGTTTAATAAGATTTCAGCAAAAAATAAAAATTCCATGTTTATTGTAGATGGTGCCTTGATTTATGAATCAGGCTATGACCAACACCTTGATTATGTAATAGTTATTACTGCGTTGATGAAGAACAGAATGGTGAGGGCCCTGTCAAGGAGAACATTATCACGGCAAGAAATACTGCAGCGTATAGATCTACAATGGTCAGAAGAGGAAAAAACAGGACTGGCCGATTTTGTTATTCATAACGACAGCACAGAAGAAAACCTGCGTAAAGAAATTACGAATATCTACGAACAGATTGTTTAGCGTATGCTGTGCCGCAGAGCCCGGGGCTTATCCATTATTTCCTTATAGATCATTGCCATACGTACATCCCCTTGATTCTGGAAAAATCTCGACTGGTAAATTACCTTTTTAATTTCCTTATGGGCAATAGTACCGATTGTACGATGCTCATCGACTATCGATAAATCTTTTTGAGGTAAATGTCTTTCCTCCAGTTGAATCTCCTGTGGGGGCTCATGAAATTCAGGCTTACCTAGTTCTTCCTCCAACTCTTCCTCCAACTCTTCCTCTAATTCTGCGAAGACAGCTTCATCCAATTCTTCTTTGCCTTTGTCAACAAAATCAGCGAAGATTCCCTTGACAAAATCCGGTGTCTGCCAGCCATTTTCTTCGTCACCCTCCAATTTTTGCCTGGCGGCCTTTTGCTTCCGTTTTTTCATCATAAACGACAGCATATATAAAATTAACAGAAAAAGCCAGTAGCCAAGGCTATCCATTAATCATTCTCCTCAGGTCCTTCGATGGGTTTTTCACCCATTCCGGAAATCGAATCCCGCATACCCGTATCCGCTTTGATATTCTGCATATTATAATAATCGAAGATGCCCAGATTTCCTTCTCTAAATGCCTGGGCCATCGCTTTGGGAACTTCTGCTTCCGCTGCTACAACCGTGGCCTGCATTTCCTGGGTTCTGGCTTTCATTTCCTGTTCTTCAGCTACAGCCATAGCCCGGCGCGTTTCTGCTCTGGCTTGGGCAACCCTTAAATCTGCTTCTGCCTGATCAGCCTGCAAACTCGCACCGATATTTTTTCCCACATCAAGATCAGCAATATCAATGGATAAAATTTCAAAAGCAGTGCCTGCATCCAGGCCTTTACTCAGCACCGCTTTGGAAATATTATCAGGATTTTCCAACACAGTAGTATAAGTATCGGAAGAACCAATCGCACTCACAATCCCTTCGCCAACACGGGCAATGATTGTTTCATCCGTAGCTCCGCCAATCAAACCGGGAATATTCGTACGTACGGTTACACGGGCGCGTGCTTTCAACTCAATGCCGTCTTTGGCAACGGCCGCTAAATATCCTTCTAATGGAACATCAATCACTTTGGGATATACACTTGTTGCCACTGCTGTTTGGACATCACGACCCGCTAAATCAATTGCTGTAGCGGTTTCAAAGGTCAGTGAAATATTTGCTTTTTCAGCCGCAATGAGTGCAATTACTACGTTTGGCACTTGTCCCCCAGCTAGTTGATGCGTTTCCAGCATGTCCGTGGAAATGGACGGCAGTCCGGCTTTGTGCAGATTGATTACACCATCCACAATTAACCGGGGAGTTATTTTCCGCAAGCGCATACGGATAAGATCGATAATGGAAATGGGGCCCAGGCCTAAACTCACGACTGACTGTACCCACAACCCCAACGGTACAAAATAGAAAAACAGTACGACAAAGAGTAGCAGTAACGACAACATTATAATAGATGCAACAGGCATTATTTTATTCCTTTCTTTTTATTTAATTTTTCTAACGACGACCCGATTTCCATCCACAGAAAGGATCTTTACATTATCAATTTTATCAATATATGATCCCTCAGTCACAACAAATACTCGCTGATCTCCTATATTAATCCACCCTGATGGTCGTAAATCAGTATCAGCAATACCTTCTTGCCCAACGAGACCTTCTAATCCTATAGAAGAATTATAGCCTTTATCTTTATCCTGGATATTGGGGGAAGTCAGTTTTTGCCAAAATTCTGTTTTGGTCATCAGTTTAAACAACAATACCAAACCGATGATTCCACCAATAATTCCTATGGTAAAACCCGTAAGTGCCATAGAGTGAATTTCCTGACCAACAGGAACATCAGGCAAGAGTAATTCGTACAGTCCCCACAATATAACACCAATACCGGAGATGCCGGCCACGCCAAACCCCGGGATCAAGATTACCTCCACAAGGAGTAGTGCGACGCCAACAAAAATAATTAAGAGATCCGTCATCGTGGCAAGTTTGACGATGTACGACGCCCCCAAAGACAAGGCCAGGCACACAGCGCCGAACGTACCAGGTATACCCCAGCCGGGACTTTGCAGTTCAAATAATATACCCAAAAAACCAAATGTGGTTAATAGTGAAGCCACAATAGGATTGGTTAGAAAGCGAACAAAATTTTCTGACCAATTTTCTTTTGCAGTACGAACGGAAGCATTGGAAACACCTAATTCTGAAAGTACTTCCTCAAACGTTTCTTTTTCTCCATCAGCAATTTTGTACTTCAATGCTTTTACAGTTGTCAATGTAATCAGCTTCCCTTCTTTGCGGCCTTCCAGATCAGTCACATCTACCGAATCACCATCAATAATTAAATGAGTAAACGATAATTCCTCGTCCACCATTCCGGTGACAATCGCCGTGTTACGGCCCCGTTTTTCAGCTGTGGAGGCCATTTCCTCCCGCATATAGCTGATAACTTTTTCTGATGCTTTTTTCCCCTGCATATCCACCGCTGTAGCTGCTCCAATTGTGCCGCCGCCAGTCATGTATATTTTTTCACAGGACAAGGATATCAATGCTCCTGCTGAAATAGCTCGTCGATTGATAAAAGCAACTGTCAAAACATCGGAACCAAGAATGGCGTCTTTGATCTGTGTAGCTGCGTCTACTCGCCCACCAAACGTATCGATGTCAAAAATAATAGCCGCTGCATCTGCTTCTTCTGCCGCTGCGATAGTTCTTTCAATAAATGGCGGAAGTCCTAGATCAATCACTCCCTGGATAGGAACATGATAGACGATCGGTTCAGCAGAGAGGATCGAAAGGAATAAAGATACTATTATAGGAATTCTCATTCCGATGACGTTACCCCAATTCGTCGGTAATTTCAATACTGTCATCCTAGAAATTATTATAGATTTACATTCACTGCAGACCCTTTTATACAATAATGCGATTCCGTCATAAATTTAACTATATATCACTGACACTTTTTTCGAGTTGGCTGTGCAGCTTATCTGAAACAGAAAGAAATAGGCTCGGAATTAGAATAGCGAGGCTTGGCTATTATTTACTCGGCTTACGTAAAAAAGATTCTTTAAAAAATATTGCCACTGCCTTTCCAGAAAAAAGTGACAGCGAAAGAAATATGATTATTAAAAAAACATATTCATTTTTCGCTAAATCATTCATGCAATTTTTATCATTGCCTAAATCTTATAGATATGCAAATATTGATGTAGAAGGCCAGGAATTATTGGATGGAGCGTTGGAAAAAGGACACGGTATTATTCTGGCTACGGGTCATTTTGGTAAATGGGAAATAATGTCCGCATGGCTTGGATATTCTGGATATCCCTGTGTTGCAGTAGCCCAAAGGCAAAAAAATCGCGGTGCAGATATATTCTTTAGAGAGTTTCGGGCAAATACAGGTATGGGAATGATTTACCGCAAATCATCATTAAAAAATATGTACCGCATATTGAAAGAAAATAAAATTTTGATTCTAGGTAGCGATCAGGATGCAAAACAGCGGGGTGTTTTTGTAAACTTTTTTAATAAACCGGCTTCCACACCCAAAGGAGTAGCCCGTTTTCATTTACAAACAGGTTCAGATATATTTTTTATCTCATGTTACGTTGAACAAAACGGGAAGCATAAACTTCAAATTCAACCGGTCGTTCCTGAAGGAGAAAGCACAGTTAAGTCCATCACTCAGGCATTTACTACATTATTAGAAGAAAAAGTCCGAGAGTTTCCTGAACAGTATTTTTGGTTTCATCGTCGTTGGAAAACTATGCCACACACAGCTTCATGATCTCAATTGACGTTCGAAATAAAGATGCTGTTATTACAGCATTAAATATAATTCAGGATAAAGGCGTTATCATTTATCCTACGGATACAATTTATGGGTTTGGCGTAGATGCTACCAATGATGAAGCAATCCATAGATTAAATATAATCAAAGGACGCAGTGGACCTATGAGTGTTTTAGTTCCTGATGAAGATACTGCATTAAGTTGGGCTGATATTTCATCAAAAGAAATGAATCTTGTTAAATCAAAACTGACAAGGTATTCAACAATTATTTATCCCATTATAGATGGTATAGTCAATCATAAAATATTGGGGATGGATCACACATTGGGTGTGCGTATACCACAGAACAATTTTTGCAATCAATTGGCGAAGTTTTCCGTAAACCCAATCACAACAACAAGCGTGAATAGACACGGCAACACCGCTTTGAATGAGCCCGCAAAAATTCTGGAAGAGTTTGGGAAAGAAATTGATTTGTTTGTAAATGGTGGGAATTTAGAAGGAAATAAAGGATCCAGTATTTATAAACTTGAACATGACAAACTGGTGCAGTTAAGGGGCTAAAATGAGATTTTATATTTTCACTCTTCTAGCAATTTTGTATGGTCAGAATCTCCCATTTAATATAGGCGAAAAATTGGTTTATACAGTAAAATTCAATATTATTCCCTCTGGAGAAGCCTCCTTGGAAGTTATAGGCCGTGATTCAATTAATGGAATTGGAACATATCACGCCAGATTCAAAGCAAGAACAAATCCTGCATTAGATCGATTGTATAAATTGAGGGACCAAGTTGATATTTGGATGGATGAAACGGATCTATTCACACACCAATTGAAAAAGAATATAAGAGAGGGTAATTATCACAAAAAAGTTCTGACGACGATCCATTATGATGCATCATTGGCGATCATTAATTCTGATACTGTAGCAATCACAGAACTGGTTCGGGATCCTTATACCCTTTTTTACTATTTACGTACTTTACCTTTGAGTGTTGGTCAATTAATGGAATTCACATCTTTCGAGAATAAAAAATCAATTTTCTTCAAATTAGCTGTTACGGGTAGAGAATCTGTGAAAACACGAGCTGGTATTTTCAATTGCCTTGTTGTACGGCCTTTTCGACAGGGAAAAACGTTATTTAAGAATGAGGGGGATATGCAGGTTTGGTTCAGCGATGATGAACGACATCTACCAATACAAATACAGATCAAAATGAAATTTGGGTCTATGCATTTGAAGCTAAAGGAAATTATTAACCAAAAAGCCGGCTAATATCGTTTACAATAACTGTAACAATTAATAATAATAAAAATGCCATACCAATCTGCTGAATAACCATCCGTGTTTTAACGGTCAGCTTACGGCGAATAATACCCTCAATAACTATAATTAAAATATGACCACCATCCAGCCCCGGAATGGGTAAAATATTAATAAAGGCAAGATTACAGCTAATCAAAGCCATAAAAGTTAACAGGGCTATCCATCCTGCTCTAGCTACTTCACCGGCTAATTGAGCAATCATTATGGGGCCACCGATATCTTTTATTGACGCATCTCCTCTGACCAGCATGGCGATGGACATAACGATCATTCCAAAGCCATTGACTGTAGCGATGGATCCTGTTTTTATTGCTTCGGCCATTCCAATTGGGCGATAGCTATAATTTTGAATTATACCAATTGCGCCGAGAGTGTCGACCTGTCCATCAATAACGGCTAACTGATATTTTGTTGTCATAGCAATATCAAATTCTAAAGTACCCCTCTGAATTTTAATCAATATTGGTGTATTTGGTATTGCGTGGATTGTTTTTGAAATATCTGACCACTTTTCTACTGTATCATTATCTAAAGCAAGTATTCGATCCCCCACTTGCAAGCCTGCTGCTTCAGCAGGCATTTCTGGTACTAGCTGAGCAATAACAGGTTCATCGCTTAATTCTGGGATACCCATATATTTGGCAATTCCAGAAAACAGCACAAACGCCAAAAGGACATTCATGATAACACCTGCACTCATTACCCAAATCTGCTGCAGGGGTGTTTTGCTCATTAACTCATCATCCGTGTGTTTTATATTATCGTCAAGGCTTTCGTCAATTGTGCCGGCCATTTTTACATAACCGCCCAACGGAATAATGGATAAACAATATTCTGTATTACTGCCCGCACGTTGTTTGCTACCGACCATTTTTTCATATACAGGACCCCAAACAAATTTGTTCTTCTCATTACGATAATAAAAGAAAATGCTGCATAACCAGCCACTATCAACTGAAGTTAAGGTAAACAATCGTGGAGGAAAGCCTATTGAAAATCGGTCAACACGTACACCAACAGATCGAGCTGCAAAAAAATGCCCCAGTTCGTGAACGGTTACAAGTACACCTAATACAATAATCGTTGCCCAGAGAGTTGTCATTAATTTTTTACCTTATACTTCAATTATATGCGTTTACAAAATCAGTAGCCCAGATTTCTAATTCCAGTAAATCTTCTAAAGTTGGCTTCGCAATATAATGATGTTCAGCACAGGCTTTTTCAATAATTACGGGTATTTCAGTGAATTTTATTTCACCATCTAAAAAATTATACACTGCCTGTTCATTGGCAACATTCAATACAGCCGGAGTTGAACCACCGGCACGAAGAGCCTCGTAAGCCAATTTTATACAGGGAAATTTCTCCAAATCAGGTGCTTCAAATGTAAGTTGCCCCGTTTTTATAAAATCCAGTTCTTCCCAATGAGCTGCGCTATGACGCGGATATGTTAATGCATATTGAATCGGGATTTTCATATCTGGCACGCCCAATTGTGCTTTAACAGATCGATCAGCAAATTCGACCATGGAATGAATAATCGATTGGGGATGAACGACAATATCAATTTCATCAGCCTTTAATCCAAAAAGCCAGTATGTTTCAATGACTTCCAGCCCTTTATTCATCATGGTTGCGGAATCAATTGTGATTTTATTTCCCATATCCCAGTTTGGATGATTTAATGCTTCTTTCGGTGTAATATTTATAAACGTTTCCACATTTTTTGTTCTGAAAGGTCCGCCACTGCCAGTAAGTATTATTTTTCTTACATCGTCCATGTCTTCTCCGGCTAAGCATTGCCAAATAGCTGAATGCTCACTATCCACAGGAAATATTTTAGCTCCAGATTGCTGTTTTGCTTCATTAATAAGTGAACCGGCCATAACCAAGCTTTCCTTGTTACTCAATGCAACATCCACACCGGCCTCAACAGATCTCAATGTCGGTTCCATACCTGCACTGCCCACCAACCCGTTCATTACAATATCAACATCATCTCGCCCGGCGAGCTCTAATAGTCCTTCTCTACCGGTTAATACTTCAATCTGACCATTCAAAGCACCGGTTACTTTTTTACCAGCTTCTTCATCAACAATTGCAACGGTCTTGGGGTAATATTTCTGTGCTTGTTCAATCAGCCGCTCAACATTTCTATTTGCTGAGAGATAAAGAATATCTATCTGCTCACCAAGATTATCAGCAACAAGCAGGGTGTTTTCTCCAATAGATCCGGTGGACCCAAGTATGGATAATTTTTTTGTCATTAGAAAAATAAACGGGAAATTGTCAAATTTAATTGTATGAATTTAGGATGGATTTGGGTTTGTAAGTTTATATCTATACCTCCAAATTGATATTCAGTTCCTGCAATTAAATATGTAATAAAATTATCTATTTTTCTGGGGATATCAACATTATCAAATTCCAAAATACTCCCACTAAATTTGTTGAATCCTATACCAAACAAAATTGGTGTTTCAGCAATTGTCCTGTTCCCAATGATAGCACTATCAACATAACGTACACGTAAATGAGCCGGCCCTTCCAGCCAGCCAAGAGAAATACTGGTAAACCATGATTGCGCAAGATAATTGCAGCCATATCCCGCGGCTTGAACCGTTTCTCCATCATTGGAAAATAAATTCATTTTCCCTTTAAGCACCAGATTTCCTGTGACTAAAAATTGTCCTTCTACCATGAAGGGATGTAGAAGAGGATTGGATTGATAAGAAGATGATGCTAAAGCCCATCCCATTGGCATAGAAACTGTAATTCCTAATCGCTGGTTTTGAGTCAAACTTAACATGGTTGATTGCCCACCTGTAAGGGCTGATGCAATAATGGTTGGTTCTACCTGTTCTTTGAAAGTTGAAATGTCTGCTTTCGACAGATCAAAAGATAACCACTGGCTAGTTAGCGGAGAGAAGCAGATTAGAGAAAATAGTATATAACGTAAAATCATAATCTAATTGAACCATTTCAAATTATACCACGATTGCTGGATTCAACAAAATTTATTATCATTTTGATTTCATGAGATTGATCCAAATCTGTTTTGATCTTTTCAAGAGCATCTTTGCGGTTCAGTTCTGATCTGAAATACAATTTATAAGCTTCCTTAATCAATTTTCTCGCGTTACCATCAAAGCCTCTGCGGCGTAAACCAATCTTGTTGATCCCGCTATACTGCAACGGCTCTCCTGAGCCAAGAATAAATGGCGGTACATCTTGAACAATACGAAAACCGCCGCCAACAAAGACATGGGCACCTACCTTAGAAAATTGATGCACAAGAACACCGCCACCTAAATATACCCAATCCCCCAATTCGACATGACCGCCCAAAGTTGTAAGATTTGCCATGATCACATTGTTACCAAGGACACAATCATGGGCCACATGGGTACAAGCCATTAATAATACATTGTTGCCGATATCTGTTGAACCTTTGGCAACAGTTCCTCGATTAATGGTTACTGATTCACGAATAGTAACATTATTGCCGATTGTGGCGGTTGTTTCTTCACCGCTAAACTTTAAATCCTGCGGAATTTCACCTATAGAGCAATTATGAAAAATCCGGGTATTCCTACCAATCGTCGTTCCAGTTTTAACAGTTGTATGGTTACCAATACTGGAATTGTCTCCAATGGTTACATTACCTTCAATAACGCTGTAAGGGCCTACAGATACATTGTTACCTAGATTTGCCTCTTTTGCTATTAGAGCAGTAGGATGGATTTGCGTGGAAATGATTATGCTCCAGCGCGATCAACGATATTAGCCATAATTGTTGCTTCAGCAACTACAATATCATCGACATACGCTATACCGCCAAGTTTCACTGCATTCATGCGCATTTTCAGCAATTCCATTTCCAAGCGGACTTGATCACCCGGAATGATTGGCTTTCGAAACTTGGATTTTTCAATAGCTGTAAATAACATATTTTTAGTCAAGGGATCCTCGACCGAATTAAGCACTAGGAAAGATCCTGCCTGAGCCATGGATTCTAAAATAAGTACTCCCGGCATAACCGGTTTATTTGGAAAATGTCCCTGGAAAAAAGGTTCATTAATAGTCACATTTTTTATTGCCGTGCAACGTTTTCCGGGTTCCATATCAATAATTCTATCTATCAGAATAAATGGATAACGGTGTGGCAAGAGTTGCATAATCTCATTTATATACAGCATCTTAGCTCTGTGTGTAAAATTTAGTGTTCTGTAAAGTAATCTGCGTATTCTTGGCGGATCATTTTAACGAATTCGACATTGCTGGCGTGCCCACTTCTGGCAGCAGTGACATGTCCTTTGATTGGGATACCCAACAATGCTAGATCACCAATCAAATCAAGTGTTTTATGGCGTACCGGTTCATTCTGAAAACGTAATGCCGTGCCGTTTAGAATTCCATTTGCACCCGATATAATTGTTTCTTCAATTCCGAAAAGTGCCCTTAAATGATCAATCTCCTTGAGATCAATTTCTTTATCAATTATCACTACAGCATTTTCCAGGCTACCGCCTTTGATTAGCCCTTGTTCCTTTAACATTTCTACTTCACTCATAAAGCAAAATGTTCGAGCGGGAGCTACTTCTTTTGCGAAATCCTCTTCCATATTATAAATCGCTTCATACTGCGTTCCCAGTTGCGGAAGCGGGTACTCAACCATGAATGTCACTCGAAAACGATCTGAAGGTATAACATGAATATCTATTTCTTTAACAGTGTCTGAATATGTTACTACCCGGCCGATAGGCAAAACCTTGCGGTTTGCTTCTTGGGTTACTTGGCCGGATGACTGTAATGCTTCGACAAAATCTTTGGCACTGCCATCCATCACTGGTGTTTCTTTACTAGTTAGCTCTATTAGAATATTATCTATTCGTAATCCGGAAACCGCTGCCAAAGTATGTTCAACTGTATGGATTCGAATACCATTTTGCTCTATAGTTGTTCCCCGGGATATATCAACAACATGATCAATATCAGCTTTAATGGCGGGGCTGCCTTTAATATCCGTACGCTTAAACTGAATGCCGTAGTTTTCCGGAGCAGGTTTAAATGTAATTGTACTTTCTACTCCAGTATGCAATCCGACGCCGGTACAGGAGGATGCTTTTTTTATGGTGCGCTGTTGTCTATGATGTGTTATCGGCATTTTCTAATTTTTGTAATCTTTTCTTTATTGATACAATTTCAGTCAGCACTGCTTCTTTTTTATGCTGCTCTTTAATTTCTCTGGCAGGCATTCCGGCATAAATTTTATCCCCGGGGAGCGATTTAGTGACACCGCTTCTCACGGCGAATATGGCCTTATTGCCTATTTTCACGTGTGAAACTACTCCAGACTGACCTGCGAATATACAAAAATCTCCTATTTCAGCGCTTCCTGCAATACCAACTTGTCCCGCGATAAGGCAACCATGTCCAATCCAAACATTGTGGGCAATGTGGACCAAATTATCCAGCTTGCTTCCGGCGCCTATTACCGTATCGCCAATAGTACCGCGATCGATAGAACAATTGGCGCCGATGTCAACATTGCTTCCTGTGACAACGGTGCCTGTTTGAGGAATTTTATTATGTTTTCCACCCTCTTCAACATATCCGAAACCATCACTGCCAATGACGGTACCGCTGAAAATGGTATTGTTATCACCAATCGTGCAATTATGATAAATGTGAACATTATTATGCAAATTACAGCCCTCACCAATCTTTGCACCATAACCAATAATGGTATTGGTACCTATAATTGTATGACTGCTAATCGATGCATCAGCTTTAATAATTGAGTAGGGTCCAATACTTACATCAGCTGCAATATTTGCTGTTTCAGAAACAATTGCTGTTTTATGAATCCCTTTTTCTATTTCTGGAGGCTTATAAAAATGCTTCATGACTTTTGCAAAAGCCAATTGAGGATCATTAACTAATAGTCCATTAAATCCAGATAATACTTCTTCATTTGCTGCAATGATAGCAGACGCCCCTGTATCTGCCGCGTATTTCTTATACTTGGGATTACTCAGGAAAGTGATTGTCCCGGCTACACCATTTTGGATTTCAGATATCCCTGAAATTTCAAGTTCTGAATTGCCAATAACCTGACCACCCGTCAGTTTGGCCAGTTCCTGCAATGTTGCCAAAGGAACTGTTACTTATCGTCTTCGGAAATATTATACTTCCGAAGTTCATAAAGAATGTCATCGGTTACATCATAGGCGGGGTTGCCATAGAGCAGGGAAACGGAGCCATCAATAATATAATCATATTCTTTTTCAGCAGCAACTTTATCAACAGCACGTTTTACTTTGGTTAGAATTTCAAATTCCATCTGCGCCTGTTTCTGATAAAGCACCCCCTCTGGGCCTACTTTTTCTGCTTGAAAAACCTGCAGATTTCGTTCCATTGTTGCTATTTCCTGCTCTTTTTCACGACGCCATTCCGGTGAACTCATCAGCCTTTGAGTTTCAAAAGCGTTTTTAAGGCTGTCCAATGCCATTAATTTTATTTGATATTCCATTTGCACTTTGCGGAATTCCATCTGCAATTGTGATTCGGCATCGCGAAATTCTTCATATTCTGCACGAATCCGATCCGATTGGACAAAACCTATTTTCATTTCACCGAGCACTGCTGAAGTCAGCATTACTGCGATAATCATCATATTTACAATGTGTTTACGCACAAGTCCTCCTTGTTTGAATCAATTAAAAAGTTTGACCAAAAATGATGGTGTAGTTCCAAGCATCGGGGCTGCCATTGCCGTCATTATCATCAAAACCGTAGCCCATGTCAAACCCAAGCATACCGATCATGGGCATGAAAAAACGAATACCAAATCCAGCGGAACGCTTCAGGCTCAGGGGCCCTGATCTCGGAATACTGAACGGTTCAGTCATGGAAGCTGAATTCCAGACATTACCCGCTTCAGCAAACATTAATCCATAAATCACAGGATTTTCTGAAAAGGGTATTCTAAATTCTGTTATAAATCTCATCATAGCAGTGCCGGGGACTGTATTTCCAGAAGATGATTTCGGTCCTATGGAATTTTCAGCATAACCACGGAGCATATTACCAAAGGGAATGCCATTCCCGCCCATAATAAATTTTTCATCAAAAGGTATTATGGAACGTCCTTCCTTTGATGGCAGGGCATCAACTACACCCATTTTCAATGAACTCATCAATACAAATTTCCAGAATGTAGGTGTATACCATTCCAAATTCAACACGTGTTTAAGAAAGTCCTCATTGCCCTTTAAGGGGCCGCCAGACACGGTTGTCTCCCATGTAAAACGTGATCCCCTACTAGTAAACTCCTGGCGGTCACGGCTGTCACGGCTGATGACCTGTGTAATGCCATGCCCCCTCGTTTTTTCAAGTCCACCGGCATATGTGTCAATATCACTTTGTGAACCAGCATATGTTTTAGATGAAATATTGAATACCCAATAGCCCCTGAAATAATCATCCGGCCATTTAAAACGTCTTCCCCATTGTACTGAACCTCCAACAACTTCTATATCCAAAGGAATACCATATCCCATTGAGCGTCCTCTAAATGAGTTATAGAAAGAGAAGCCAATCCTGTTTGGTGTATCAAAAATCATGGGGTCCACGAACCGTACACTGAAGGATTCATATTTTGCACCTTGATTTTGGCTATAATAATTCACTGATTGTTGTGAGCCTACATTATAACTTAATATAAGCTGCTGACCTAATCCGCGGAAATTATTGAATTCCAAACCACCTCCACCCATGAGTCCATAAACACCGCTATAGCCTACGTTAGCATTGGCGCGGTCAGATGATTTTTCCTCAACAGTAATTTCCAGATCAATTTCATCTTCATCAACCGGAATAACATCGGGCACAACATTACTGAAATAATTCAAGATAAATAATTCCCGGGCACTGCGCTGCAAAAGCTGTCGATTAAATACATCTCCAGGAAACACATGGAGTTCTCGACGAATAACATTTTCCCGTGTTTTGTCGTTGCCTTGGACATAAATATTGCGGATATAAACTTTGTGATTCTCTATAATTTCAAAATGAATATCCAATGAGTCTTTCCCTACGGGTGTGAACTTTGGAAGTACATTGCTGTAGATATAACCGCGGTCCATGTACAGCCCATGCATACGTTCGTATACAGCAAGATTAAATTCTTCTTCGTTATATTTTTCTCCGGTTTCTAAATCCAAAGCACGGCTTAACTCATTTTCTGTATAAAGTGAATTACCATCCCAGGAAAAATTCCTGTAGCGGTATTGCGGTCCTTCGTTTATTTTGATTTGAATGGACATGGCTTTTTTGTCTGCATTATAATAGACTGAATCGGATATAATTGTTGCGTCACGATAACCTTCGTTGCGATAAAAATTGACCAGGGTTAGCTTATCCTCTTCATATTTCTTTTCATCAAAATGCGATCGCCAGAATAAATACCAACGCTGCATTTTTGTTTCTTTGAGTACACGACGCAAACGAAACGAAGAAAATTGATCATTTCCTTCAAATATGATATGCCGCAACTTTATTTTTTTGTTTTCACTGATGTTAAATACCAAATGGCGAGTTTGCTTTTTCTTCGCAGTGCTTGTTTCAGAAAGATCTTTGGGTTCTTCCACCACAGCTTCAATATCCACCAGTAGATAGCCATCCTCGGCATAGAGATCTTTCATTTTTTTGATGGTCTCATTCGTGAGGTTAGGACGAATTCGCATACCACTGCGCAAGCCTAATTCTTCATCGAATTTTTTGTCTTTTATTTTTTTATTTCCTTCATAATGTACTTCACCCAGGATAAAATTTTCCTCAACAACAATAGTTAGAACCAAGCCATCTTCTGATTCATCATCCATTCTAATCTGTATATCACTAAAAAGCCCAAGCTGCCACAGACGTTTCACCGCCCTAGAAAAATCACCAGGCGCTATATTTTCCCCTTCGCGCAAGCCGGCTGTGTAACGAATCATTGATTCTGAAGTTAAATTATTGCCTTCAATATTGATTTCACGAAGTTTTAGTTCTTCCTGCTGGGCGCAAAGACAATTCGCAATTATTAACAGTGTTAGAATATATTTTAAACTATTATGACGCATTACTTTTTTCGAGTTGTTCGCTTACCTTGCCAAAACGCCTTTCACGTTCCTGATAGTTTTGGATCGCTAACAACAATTCTTTTTCTCTGAATGCAGGCCAGTATATATCCGTCACATAAACTTCTGTATAAGCTATTTGCCAAAGGAGAAAATTGCTGATCCTGTTTTCACCGCTGGTACGAATGAGCAATTCCGGGTCCGGTGTATCGGCTGTATATAAATAATTTCGGAACAGTTCAGTATCGATATCAGCTGCTTTTATATCCCCGTGTTCCAGATCTACACATAATTGTTTTATTGCCTTTAGTATTTCCTGGCGTCCGCCATAACTCAAGGCAAGCACAAGGTTTAATCCAGTATTATTTTTTGTTTTCTCTATACCATCTAAAATTCCCTGGCGTGAGTCTTTTGGCAAATCTTCCAATGCGCCAATGGAAGTCAAGCGCACATTTTTTTTATGTAATTCATGTACTTCTTTATTCATCGTTTTTAAAAGCAATGTCATCAATGCCGACACTTCAGTTTTGGGTCTAGACCAGTTTTCAAAGGAAAAGGTATAAAGTGTTAAATGTTTAACATCAATTTCACCACAAACACGAGTGATCTCCCTGACAGAATTAATTCCCTCACGATGACCGGCAAAGCGGTGCAATATTTTTTCTTTGGCCCAACGACCATTACCGTCCATAATGATCGCAATATGATTGGGGATATTGCCGTTTTCGATAATTTGTTTTCTTAATAAATCAACAGACATAAAATGACTTGATTATCTATAAAAATTGCGGGCGAACTTACCCTTTACATTGTCTATAATCAACCGGCGTCTCGAGTATAACGCACCTTGTTCATTCAGGTTCCTCATACAATTCAGCGATATGATGATCAAAAGGTGTAATGCGTTCAGGAATATCAATATTTACAAATTCTTCCCGACACTTATAACAGACTGCCATATCAGCAACGCGGCGGTATAATATCCAGTCTGCAATAGCAACAATGACCAAGCTTAAACCGTACGTTAGGGGTACAAACACAGCACCAATTAAGATTACCAGACAGCCGATGGCGCGATTAAAATCTTTTTGACGATAGAAATGCTCACATTTACAGTGGGGGCATTTTGAAAAATCAAACTTGCTCATAATAAGAGCCCTTTTTGAAAAAGGACATATTTATAACAAAGATCACCTGCCATAATGGCCAATACACTGATGTATAATAATCCCGTGGCGCTTTGTGTCGCTTGGAGTTTCAACGTACGCCAAATGAAATAGTGTAATCCCAGTGGTACAAGTAGTCCGAAAAACACTGCAACGCCCAAGAAAAATCCATCCAGGGTTGTTATATATTGATAGGCAGTAAGGGTTTTTCCATATTGATCAGTGACTACAAGTGATTTGAATTGAATCAAATTCCAGATCAGCCTGATAACCAAAAGGAAGGCCAGAGCATTGGCTGTTTTACGCAATAAAACAATGGGTAATTGAATAACATTTAAATACCAGTGGCCGAGTATCATGGCAAATATTACACCTGCCAGAATGGCTTGGCTTACGAATCCTGTAAAGATAATAAGATATGAATTACCCGCTGGAATAATGTCTATTGCTAAAACCATGAAGATTACACAACCAACAAATGCTGCAAATGAAATGACCATATTTGAAATTTTTTCACTATTCCAGTAAAGGTACGTCACTAACAGATGCAGGCCCAACCAACCGGCTATACCGAACACATGAGTCCGCTCCATTTCTGTGGCCCAAGTTAATACCAAAGCCATGCCACCGATCAATCCCACAAGGCCTAAGTTAAAATTATAAAAACCGGAATCGATTTTTTGACGGGGAGTGAACCAGAAAAAGAAGGGATAAAGAACTGCAAACCCCAAAAGTGTATACACGAGAATATCTGCTAAATGGGCTGTCAAAATACCCTCTATACTGCTATGACTGTACTGCTGTAACTATCCGTTCAGCGATGGTCATGAAGACAGCTGATATGGGTGAATCGGGCGTGCTTTGAACAATAGGTTCGCCACTATCCGTGGCTGTCATCAGGTCTTTGGAAATAGCAATCTCACCCAGTAATGGCACTCCCAGACGATTACTTTCCGATACACCACCACCCTTTTTAAATATATCCATTCGAAACTGAAAACGGCCATCATCATCGACTTTAATACTATCTTCTAATCCAGCAATTTTCATGTTCATATCCGCATTTACTCCGGATATTTGCCCTTCAATGACTAATCCAGACATATTTTCAACAACACCTAACACAGGGGTTTTTACTTTCCGGAACATATCGGCGCCCTTGCGCACGTCAGATAACGCAATATCCTGGGGTGTTGTAACAATCACAGCACCACTCAAACGTAGTTTCTGGGTCAAAGTTAGTTGTATATCCCCAGTCCCGGGCGGCAGGTCCAGAATTAAATAATCCAAATCACCCCAGATAACATCCTGGAAAAACTGTTCCGTCATTCTGCCAACCAAAGGTCCACGCCAAATTGTGGGTGTTTGATTTCCACTAATAAAACCAAAACTCATGACTTTCATCCCATAGCGGTCGAGGGGAATGAGTTTTTTATCTTGGGTAAGTTTGGGGCTTTCATTGATCCCTAGAATAATGGGCAATGAAGGTCCATAAATATCTAAATCAAGCAAGCCAACTTTATGGCCTTTGTGGGTAAGAGCTATGGCAATGTTTGCGGCCACGGTCGATTTGCCGACCCCGCCTTTATTACTAGCTATCGCAACAATATGTTTAACACCGGCTAAAGGGGACGGTCCAGGTGCGGCAGCTTGGCTGGCTGGAATTGCTTGGGCACCTTGGTCAATTAGCTCTACACGAATATTTTCAAAATTTCCTTTGGAAGACAGTTTATCTTTAATAGCATTTACAACAGCTTGTTTTTTTTCTTCTTTTTCCGTTGTGATTTTCAGCTGAATTGTAACATTAGTCCCATCCACGTCTACATCCTGGATCATGCCAAAGGAAACAATATCACGGCTGAAGCCGGGATAATTAATTTCTTTTAACAGCTCTAATACGTTTTGCTTATTCATGATTTATGAGAGATAAAGAACGGCTGTGTGTCACAGCCGTTCTTTAAACTATGATTGCTTAGAGGACTGAATCAGCCGTTGTATTCCTGGCCGAACCATTCGTAATTGATTTTAGTGAAATGATGCCATTCTTCCGGAACTTCACTCTCTTCAAAAATGGCTTCTACGGGGCATTCCGGTTCACACGCACCACAGTCAATGCATTCTTCCGGATCAATGTAAAGTTGTTTTCCTTCAGGGTCAAAACCTTCTGCTTTTGCTTCCGCGCCGGCGCCGGTTTTATCTTCTGGCCCATGAATACAATCTACAGGGCAAACTTCTACACATGCTGTGTCACACGTACTTACACAGGGCTCCGCAATTATGTAAGTCATTCTTTTCTCCTAAGTATTGTTTAGTTAATCTTTTGTATCAGTTTAGTAAAAAATGTAAGGTGAAAATTTAGGAGGGTTTTTTAAAAGGTGGAAAGGCTTTTAGACATTAACTTGACGATTAATTTACCCTGAATATTACCATGTGGAATCGAAATGTAACCGTTCTTTGGCTGGCGCAGCTTATCACCGCTATGGGCGATGCCATTTATCAGTTAGCTTTAATCTGGCTTATTTTGGACATGACCGGTTCATCCATTGTCACGGGAATGGTAGCCATGGGTGCCTATCTGCCGGCTATGCTTTTTGGGCTCCTTGGCGGTGTTTTTGCTGATAAATATAACCGTTTAAACATTATGCATCTGGCGAATATCAGCCAGTCGCTGACTGTGTTGGTCATTCCGCTTACACTTTATTATGGCGTTGCCGATGCCATGCTTATCGGAATTCTGGCTTTCATACGCAGCAGTTTCGGTACCATGTTCCCACCGGCACTGAATGCCTTTATTCCGGAAGTGGTGAATAAGGATCAATTGACCAAAGTGAATTCCGTCATTGCCACCAGTTCACAGCTGGCCTATTTGATCGGCCCGGCGATTGCTGGTATATTACTCGGTGTTATAGCATTAAATAATCTTTTTATTTTTGACGCTTTTTCTTTTCTCATATCCAGCCTGTTGCTCTTGTTTGTTGTACGAACCAAAGCACCTCCAATTATTGAAAAACATGCTACATTAACACAACTTATTTCTGGCCTGAAGTATATCATTGACCATAGAAGCATTGGTTATTTAATTATATTAACAATTCTCAATAATATTTTTATCATGGGTCCAGCAATTGTAGGCATGCCCATTTTAGTCAAAGATGTGCTAGGGGGAACCATATCTGATTTTGCCTTTGTGGAAGCCGGTATGGCCGGCGGAATGCTGGTGGGGTCATTGTTTATGTATAAGGTCAGTCATCAATTAAACCGTGGTGTATTGTTATTGCTAGCATTGATATGGGATGGCATAACGTATGCATTTTTCTACTGGATACCATCTGTCCCTACAGCTATTGTTATGATATTTTTCCATGGCATGGGGATACCAGTTATAACCATTTCCCGCACGGCGATCATACAACGCAATACTCCCAATGCATACCACGGAAGATTATTTTCAATGGTGCACCTTGCGGTTGTGGGTATGACGGCTATGTCATCAGCCCTGGTAGGTATTCTTGCAGCTGTAATGTCTGTACGTTATGTTTTTCTTGTTTTTGGAATTGGAGCTGTGTTAAGCGGATTGGTGGGCCTTTTATCCGCACAACTTCGGCGATTGAATTAACTTTTGGAATTGCAACAACACGGTATAATTTCACATTCCACTTGAAAACAAATTATGGCTGATACATATAAATACGAGCACTACAAATCTATCCCCGAACCAGCGGAAAAAGTCAATGCCAAGAAAAAGAAACCTAAATTGATGGCTGTTGTCGATGAGGACAATTGCACAGGATGCCAAGTATGTGTACCCTTTTGTCCCGTAGACTGCATCGAAACGGTCCCTGCAGAAAAATATGAAATTCCTATTCCGCCAGTGCAGATACGGTTCGATGAATGCATCGGCTGCCAGATATGTGCCCATGTTTGCACCAAACTCACCTGGGATGCCATTCGCATGCTACCTACCGAAGAATTTGAAACTCTTTATGAATATTCAGTAGCAGAATAACTGTGCCGGAATCTTCCGGTTCACTTTACTTTCTCGTAATAGATCAAGGCACTTCATCTACGAAGTGTTTTTTATTTGATAAAAATAATGATGTTGTTTTCAGCAATCGCATTAAGCATCAATTGTCACGGTTGGAGTCTCGTCATGTTGAATGCGATGCCAATCTTATTGCTGAGTCGTGTGTGGAGTTGATTGAGCAATGTGTTGATTTTGCATCTCAAAAATCCAAAAAGATCCACAGCGTAGGTATTGCCATACAGCGTTCAACATTTTTGTTTTGGGATAAAATAACTGCAACACCTTTAACACCAGCATTAAGTTGGCAGGACAGCCGGGCAGGTCAAGTTGTTGAAGAATTATCTGACTACAACCAGTTTATACATGAAATAAGCGGAGTGCCTTTAAGCGCTCATTTTGGTGGACCAAAATACCAGCATCTTATCAACAATGATTCTGTGCTTAAATCACAAGTAGAAAAGGGGGCGGTATGGTTTGGGCCGTTAAGTGCTTTTATTGTACATAAATTGACAGGCAACCCATTTGTTGATCATACTGTGGCCGGCCGCTCCCAACTTATGAATATTGCTGATTTAACCTGGGATGATGCATTGTGTACATTATTCAATGTAAATCAATCCAGTTTACCTTTCATCGTCCCCACTATGGGACTCTTTGGACAAATCAAGCCCTGGGGCCTGCCACTAAACTGTGTGATTGGTGATCAGCAAAGTGCCTTGATAGGGCAAGGTGGAATAGCAGCTGGTTCTTTGGCTTTCAATTTCGGTACATCTGCTTCCGTTTTATTGCATTCCGGCAATACACCTAACCATAATGAAGGGTTGTTGAATAATGTCCTTTTTTCCAATGGGTCAGAAATCCATTATCTTACAGAAGGATCCATTAATACCTGCAATTCCCTTTTTTATTGGTTGGAAAATGAATTGAAAATACCCCATAATAAAATGCAATGGGATAAACGCTGTGCAAAAACACGCGTTGATGGTGTTTTAATTCCAGGATTTGCCGGGTTGGCAGCGCCCTATTGGAAAAGCAGTTTTAATTCAGTGTACTATAATCTTGAAAATGCCAACGCCGATGAAATCATTAGAGCCGGGATGGAATCCATCGGATTTCTCGTTTATGATATTATGGCAACAATGCCATTGCCAAAGCCGGTTGATCTTATACCGGCCAGCGGAGGTGGCGCCCGGCCGCCTTTATTACAATTTATTGCGGACTTGACTGGTATTGCCATTGGCCATACAATCATGAAAGATAGAACAGCTTTTGGTGTGTATAGCTTGTTAAAAAAATATACGGGGAATCCTTTCACTCAATCCCTGCCGGAATATGATATGGTCATTAATCCAAAAATAGATAGTGCAGCAAGGCAGAATAAATTGGATTCATGGCAAGTCGCATTGAAAAAAATTGGTTTAGCTTAAAAAAGATTCTAAATCAACATCCGCTAATGATGACACAACTAATGAAGCTCCAGCTGCTTCAGCTTTCAGCCATGTTTCCTTGCGCCGGCTAACAATTATGCTTTTGCAGCCATTATTAACAGCTGCTTTTGCGTCCGCGTCCGTATCACCAATGATGATCATGTCTGCTAAACGGAATGCTTCATGATAAACGTCCCACGCCCGTTCTCTAGCGATTATCGGCATGGCAGAACGATCATCCGTTTCATCGGCATAAATACCGAATGGGAATTTCTGCAATAAATCAAATTTTGCCAGTTTAATCTCCGCAGCTGCCTGCATATTTCCGCTCATAACGCCCACAGCATTGTCTTGTTCTAAAATACTAGCCAATAAAATCAAGGCATCATCATAAACAAAAGGTTCATCTGCTTCATCAAAAACTGCAGGAAGTCTTTTTAAATATTCTGTTATGACTTTGATGGTCCATTCGTTGAATTCACCGCTATTTACTCCAATTTTCCGCAATGCTCTTTGCACAATGATGGGGTCCGTACTGCCGGCCACATCCTCATATTGCAAGTCCGGAGATTGGCCCAAAAGATCAGCTATCACTCTATCCAATGTCCTCCGTGAAACCGGGCCGGGCGACAGCAGTGTGCCGTCAATGTCAAAAAGAAAAAGCTTCTTTCTCAAAAAATCTCTTTCAATGCACCAATTAAAACATCGGCATCATGTTCATCATTATAAGCATTGAATGAAAATCGTAATAGTGTCTTTTCCTGCCATGTAAATAACGGAATCTCTATTTTGTACGTTTCGAGCAGAGTATCCTTAAGCGCCTGCTCGTTATTCACATCTACTTCCACACTGGCCATTTGCACCAGCCATTCTTCTGTATTGGGGCATATTGGATCAGTATGAATGATCTTATATGCACGATCTCTTGTTCTTCGGTTAAGTTCTCTACATGATTTTTTTACAGTATTCCAATTATGCTCCTTTTGGAAATCAATGGCTGCAGGTACCGCCAGGAATGCGCTGGGATCCCGCGTCCCTTGGTACTGGTTATCCTTCAGGAATTGGGATGGTCCGGGATCATCTCCTGCTTCGCCCCAGCTAATGATGAGCGGCTTAATTAAGGACTGCAGGTCATTTTTAACATATAAAAATGTTGATCCCTTGGGAGCGGATAGCCACTTATGGCAGGCACCGGTATACACATCCGGATCCATTGCAGTAATATCTAACGCAAGCTGTCCTGGAACGTGAGCCCCATCAATGATGGTTAAGATACCGTCTTTGCGAGCGCGGCTACAGATTTTTTCGGCAGGGAAAATGAGTCCCGTTGAACTGGTAATATGGCTCACAAAAATAATGCGTGTATTAGCGGTTACACTTTCCCAAAAGTCTTCTATAAAATCTTCATGTGTTTTCAGTGGTAAGGGAAATTCATGCTGAATAAAATGAAAGCCCTTTTCTTTTGCCACCCATTCCCAGGCACGAATCAAAGAGCCATATTCATGATTGGTGGATAATACCTCATCCCCCGGGCCGAGATCTAAACTACGAATAATCGTATTAACTGCTGTGGTTGCATTGGGAATAAAAAACAAGTCATCACCACCGCAACCAATAAATGCACCTAATTTATTTCTGGCTAGCGCTAAATGCTCATATACATCAATAGCCATGAATTGAACTGGTTGATTTTCCAGTTTTCTTTGCCAGTTTTGATAGGCATCAAAAACAGGTTTTGGACAGGCGCCAAAGGAGCCGTGATTTAGAAAAGTTATGTCAGGATCAAGTAAATATAGATCTTTCATACACTATTTTGCCAAAGCACCCATGGGGTCCCAAGGTGGTAGCACAACAGGATCTTTTTGATATACAGAAAACTCATCTTTGGTGATATAATTTTTATAAACCACTACTTCATAATTATATTCATCAAACCATGAATCCGTCATGATATCATAACCTTTATCAGAACGTTTTTCTCCCCAGCTGTTCTCCACCTGCCACTTGCGGGGGAGACCTCTCCCATCAAGGTCCACACCAGTGAAAAGCATAGCATGAGTCATCTGGCTATCCCCGAATTCCAACCGGTCGGTCTTGGTCATCGGAAAATCTGTACTGTAGAACAATTCAAAATCAAATATATCCATATCCATAACGCCCAGATTGCGGTGAAAATGTTTGCCCACATCGCAACCAAACCAGACCGGATGATCATCCTTGATTGATGCAGCAGCCACTTCTTTCAAGCGTTTGGATGGGAGATTCAGATAACGAATAATTGAACCTTCTACTACATTTCCCAAATAATCGACTGTATAAATCTCATTGTATGATTTATCCGACATAGGGCAATTGATCAAGCAGACATAATCATTCAAATCCAAGCCAACATGTTCTTTATAAAACTGTTTCGGGTTCAACTTCTCAAAACGATGGAATTTTTTATCCTTGTCCCGTATTTGCCATTCGAACTTCTCTGGGGGAGAACCCAGGCTGATTGTCAACATTTTGTAAATAGTTCGCAGCATATCATCTTTCATGACCCGGAGTTTTTTCGTATCAGCTCCTTTTTCATAAGCTGCACGCAAATCCTTGGCAAAACCTCTTAGCTTCCGTGTAATCATCCTGTTCATACGCATAGACTGGCTGGACTGAAAACTTTCAGGCATTTCTGTCTGCGGCAGTACACCGTATTTTTCTATCAGATTAACGAACATGTGCCATTGCCCGCCATCCTGGATCGGGTCAGTCAATAGATGCATTACTAGTCTTCCATCCAATGGTTCATCAGTAGTTTTAATGATATTTTCCAAAAAATAATTGGATTTTTCCAATTTGTCACAGAATATAAAGTAGTTCTGACTGAATTCGAATTTTTTCAGGTTATATTTTCGACCAAGGTAAATTCGAAACAGATTCAAACCCGCGAATCCCCAGCAGCGTCCGCTAGATTTCTGGTTAGTAACTTTCATCTGCCCGGTGACTATATCAGAAAAGGTGTGATCAATCCTGCGGAATGCTTCCCAGTCCAAGGCCAGATCCATAACATCACCCCTTACAGCAGCATTGCGGGCCAATCTGACCTGTGGATTCGCATCAGTACTTTTACGGAATTCTGTTATGGTTTTAAGTAAGATTTTAGAGTTCATTTTTTTACCTTTTTTTTATGTTTCAATTTTTTTTGAAAATATACCCTTGGCACAAGAACATATTTAGACATAGATCATTTCTCCGTTTCGTTCACTGTTCACAACAGAAATAATCTCATTGGCAATAGCCGTTGGAGCCGTCCAAGTAGAAAAATCCGCGTCCGGCATGGCAGCTCTATTCTGGAGTGTATCTATAATTGTGGGCACAATAGCGTTGCAAAATATGCCATGGTTTTTTCCTTCAAGCGCTGTTGTTTTTGTTAACGCCATTACTGCCGCTTTGCTGACGGTATAAGGACCCGCCGCAGCCATACCCTGTTCTGCAGCCATAGAACCAAAATTGATAATGTGCCCATATTCATTTTCTTTCATATGCTGTAGTATAACTCTGCTGCAGTTCAAGGCGGTTTGAAAATTCAGTAACATCATCCTCGACCAGTCTGCAGCTGTCGTATCTTCGATTGTTGTGCCTATGGCAAAACCGCCAACAACATTTATCCAGACATGTATATTATTAACTCTAATTTGAATTTCATTAAAAACACGCTGAACATCTTCTATATCAATTAAGTCAGCTTCCAGGTATGTGTAAAATTGATTGACTTCATCGACATGTTGCTCAGTACCATAATCTATTCCAAACACTCTTGTTCTGCTGGCTGTTAATGTTTCTACCAAGGCCGCCCCAACATTTCCTTTGGAACCTGTTATAACCCAATTTTTTATTGTTTTTTCAGTCAACCTTTACTCCTGTTTATTGAGGATTTATTAATACTTTTATCTTTTCTTCTACTAAATCCTTTAATTGTTCAACCTTTAAACCTTCATATTCTTTTTCCATTAAGAGCTCCCCAAAACGCACTGTTAAGATTCCAGGTTGCAGCCGCCAATCCGTTTTTTTCTTCGCGCCGTAGGCACCTATTAACGCTGTAGGCACAATAGTAACACCTGTATTGAGAGCAATGTGGAACGGTCCTTTTTTAAACTTTCCCAATTCACCAGAGGTAGTCCGGGTACCCTCTGGAGAAATAATAAATGATATTCCCTTTCGAATCGCTTCTTCTGCTTTGTCAAGACTGTGAATCGCTTTTTTTAACTTGTCACGTTTTATTGGTATCGCTCCATGACGCTTCGCTAGAGTACCCCAAATCGGGTATGAAAATTGATATTCAGCCCCCACAGCAGTGACGTAGTGTTTAATGGCGCCGCCAAGCATGAACGGATCCATGAGCGACTCATGGTTAAACAGGTATAAATACGGTTGTTGATTTTTATCTGGGACTTCCCCTTCAATTTTCAGCCACTGACCACCAGACAAAAGCATAATTCTGCAAATTAGATTGGCCACAGGATACAACTTTATCGGTGAAATAAAAAAAGTAAGAAAAATGTAGATTAATGCGCCGCAGAAAAAAATCAATAATATCAGCGGCCATAAAAGGATGGATATAAAAGTTCTAATCATGCCAGTCTTGTCTGTTCAGGATTGCAAACAGTTTATGGTTGGCTTTAGGAAAAGGGAAATCCTTGATTTGAGATAGTTTTATCCATTCAAACGGCTGTTCGGTTTTGACTTCTTGTCCATTGATCATTGTGCAGTGAAATGATGTCATAGCAATTGAAAAATGGCTGTAGGTATGTTTAATACTGCCGATTTCTTTCCCAATCTTTATGTCAATTCCACATTCTTCCATGATCTCTCTTTTTAAAGTTTGCATTTGGGTTTCCCCATTTTTCATTTTTCCTCCAGGGAATTCCCATAACCCGCCCAAATGATTCTTTTTATCACGTTGCAAAATTAATAATTGATCATTTTTCCATATAATACCTGTCACCACATCGTAGTTTGGAATTGGTTTATGCTGCTTTGGTGTAGGGTAAGATTCTGGAAATTGAGTCAAAGTTGCTGCACACGAATTTTCCAAAGGACATTTATAACAAAGAACCTGATTCTGTTTACAAATCTTACTGCCTATATCCATTAGAGCCTGATTTATATCACCCGGAGAATCAAATTCCATCCACATCTGTACATGGTTTTTAATGATTTTCCTGTTATATGGAGATAATTTCTTTTGCTTTAGAAAGCGCGACATAACACGAATAATATTTCCATCAAGTGCCGGATGTGGTAGATCGTGGGCAATTGATAAAACAGCAGCAGCGATATATTCTCCCACACCAGGCATTTTAATAAAAGAATCATAATCGGTAGGGATTTGTCCCTCATGTTCCTTCATGATATTAACTGCTGCCTTTTTAAAATTCCTGCAGCGATTATAATAACCAAGCCCTTCCCAAGATTTTAGCAAAATGGTTTCATCCGTTTCAGCTACGTTTTTTATAGTTGGATATTTATCAAGCCATTTAATGTAATAAGGTATAACTGTTTCCACTTGTGTTTGTTGGAGCATGATTTCTGATAACCATATTTTATAGGGATCTTGTGTATGTCTCCATGGCAGGTCTCGCTGATATTTATTATACCATTTGAGAAGTTGTTTTGATATTTTATTTGTATTATACATACTATTCCTGTCTAAGCAGCATTTTTGAAAGTGTCCAGTGAAAAGAGGATAATATTTCTTTTACTTCATCTCTGTCTTCTCTTGCTATTGAGGCATAAACAGTATCTCCAAAAAAATCGATGCGTTCTTCTATTTGCTCCTGAATTTCTTGTCCTTTATTTGTAAGTCCTAATATAGTTATACGTCTGTCATATTTGTCTTTCGTTTTTTCCGTCCAATCTCGCTTAATAAGTACATCCACTAATCGTGTGAGGGTACTATTATCTACACCCAGTTGCTGGGCCATAGATGTCATATCAATACCGTCATCAGGTATACAGGAAATAAGCAATATCTGCGGGAGGGTCAGTTCTCCATCAACTATTTTTAACCTGAATAACCGTTGAAGGTCTAGGAGGAACAGCTTAAGAAGTTCACCGAATTCCATATTTGTATATTACAAATATTATCGATGTAAAAGCAATATCAGCTTATTTTTACTCCATTTTGTATAGGTTTATCCAAATCCAATAATATAATACCATTTTCATTCCCATCAGCGCCAAGGACTAGGACTTCTGAAGTGAGGGAGGCAATCTTTTTTGGTGGAAAGTTCACCACGGCAACTACTTGCCTATTCAATAAATCAGCAGGTAAATAATTATCGGTCACTTGGGCACTGGATTGTTTTATACCGAAACCGCCAAAATCAATTTTCAGTTTATAGGCCGGTTTTTTAGCTTCCGGGAATTCGTCAACAGTAACTATTGTGCCCACCCGAAATTCAATTTTCTTAAAATCATCAATGCTGATCATGGTGCTATTTTAGATATTTATCAAACCAGTCTACAATGAATTTAAGGCGGGCTTCACGGCGGTCGGGGCGACCGTGACGAGATAATCCGTGTGGTTCTTCGGGGAAACGGACATATTCTACGTCCCGCTTTAAGTATTTCAGGGCCATAAACATTTGATCCCCTTGTTCAATATTACAACGCAGATCAAATTCACTGTGAATGATGAGTAGAGGGGTAATGCATTTGTCGATGTAAGTCATGGGTGACCATTTCAGATACATCTCCCGGTTTTCCCAGGGAGCACCCCCAAATTCCCAGGACATGTCCCAGCCCACATCAGAATTACCGAACATGCTGGATAAATCGGAGACGCAGCGCTGTGTCACAGCTGCTTTAAATCGATCTGTATGTGTTACCATCCAATTGGTCATATAACCACCATAGCTGCCGCCGGTCACACCCAGTCTTTTACTGTCTATATAACCCAATGAAACAGCATAATCCACCGCCGCCATCAGGTCACCCATGGCTGGCTCTGCCCATTTTCCCTCAATAGCTTTGGCAAATTTTTCTCCATAACCCTGGCTGCCCCGGGGGTTGGTATACATGACCACGTACCCCGCTTGAGCCAAAACATACATTTCATGGTAGAAGGTGCGGCCATACTGACAACGGGGACCGCCATGAATATTCAGAATAAAGGGGTATTTCTTTTTTGGATTAAAATTCGGTGGTTTTACGAGCCAGCCCATTAATTTCTGGCGGCCATTTTTAAATTCGATTTCTTCTGCAGCTGAATAAATTTTACTGTTTATATACTTCCTGTTTAAATGAGTTATTTGTTTTGTAACTCCGGTGCTCAAGTTAAGCGTAAACAACTCATCCGGTGATTCCAGGCTGGCTCCATTGTACGCCAGCGTCAAACGTGCCGCATCTGCAGACCAAGTACAAACTACCGTATTATTTTCAGTAATGATTTTTGCCCGACCGGTTTCAAGGTCTGCTTCTACAATATGCTGACGGCCGTCACTGGAAATGCCGTAAAATATCTTTTTCCCTTCAGGATTCCAAATAGGGGAGGTTGACAGAAACGAGGGTGTTATATCCCCCAATGTAAGCGTCCGGGCCGTGCGGTCTATATTTTTTCCATGTACTTGATGATTTTTTCCTATAATACTTACAGTATTCAAAACAGCATTAACAACACCCCAGCCTTTATAGGGTTGGTCGTGTCCAATATAGGCCAGTGTTTTACCATCCGGTGAATATGACAAGCCGCCTTCTTTTGGCCCGTTTGGAGTATTAACAGTTTTTACTTTTTCACCATTTGCTGACACACGATAAATTTCCTGTTCTTCAGTCCGAAAACGCCAACCTTCATGACGGAATGAAATAAAGGCGATTTCTTTACCATCAGGTGACCAGCAGGGCAACATATCATCATAATCACCGTATACCAATTGTTTTGCCGCACCCGATTTCGTATTGGCAACCCAGACGTGGGCATTTTCACTGTCGAAAAAGCCCTGGCCATCCAGGCGGTACCATATTTCTTTAATATGCCGATAAACCGGCGTTTCTACCTTTCCCCTTTTATCTATTTTTACTTCTTTACCCAATGGATGAAACAGGAATAATATTTTTTTCCCATCAGGCGACCACTTTATATCACTGACGGACCCTCTTGGCAATTTTGTAAGTGGTCGTGCTTCACCGCCATCCATGGGCAGCAACCATATTTGACTGGCAGTTTCCCGCTTACTAATAAAAGCGATGGTATTACCACCTGGTGACCAGGTAGGGGAATGATCATTACGTTTACCAAATGTTAATTGTTTTAAGCTGCGGCCGTTGGTTCCAGTTATGTACAAATTTGTATAATACGTCTTAGCTTTCTTATCCATGCGTTCCACAGTGCACACAACCTGTTTGCCATCGGGGTGTAGGCTGGGTTCCAATGGAATCCTGAACTTATAAATATCATCTATGCGGATGGGTTGTTTCTCGGACAAAATTAAACTTATTCCTTCTCTGGCAGCGACCATAGTAAATTACAATGATCATCGAATAATTTTAACATTTCCTGTACATCATTTTCATCATACAGTCCGTGGCCAATGGGTGCTTTATGATCCATATTGATTGTTTTAATATGATACCACTGTCCAGGAATCAATAATTCATCTTTACGATATTCGGCGATGGGATCGGCTCCGTTCAAACCGCTGGTAGGACCGAATTGCGAAATAGTATTTACTATACCATCATTTTCAAACCATGTGGAATCAGTAGCGGAGCCGTCAGTCCAATAGGCCTTATTACGACCCATAATCCTAGCATTGGCGCGCAAAATTAAACTCATGGTTTCGTTGGGAGCATAAAATCCGCTGGCACTGTCCAAGTGCGTGTTGGAAGTAGAATAGGAAAAATAATAGATACTGGAATTTGCCGGCGTAATCGTATTTAATTCACGAGCTCCTTCCAAGCTCACATCCCAGGCGGACATATTTTTGGTGCCCCAGGCCTTGTGTTCACGCATACGTCTGAAATATGCCGCCCACGTTTCACCTTCTTTTTTCTCAAAACCCCATTGCTGGAGGTCAAAATCATAAAAATTATTTCCAACTACGGCAGCAACGCCTATGAAGTCTTGTAAAATTGGAATCCCTTTTGTAATAATATCTGAAAGGGTGGAACCATTGTGGGGAGTGGAAATTGAGGTAATGGAATGAATCCACCCTGCATGTATGTAACCCATTAACAGGCTCTTTTCAGGAATAGATTCATCCTCATCTTGGTAGATTACATTTTCCAATAAATACTGCAGCATCCGTGCCGTTTGACCGCCCATGCTGTGTCCAATAATGTGTACCGGATGATCATGGTCCCATTGGGGGTATAATCCGGTAAAAATTTTCTCTGGTGGTTTCTGATCCAATCCATATTGTTCCGCATGACCTAATCCATAATCAACCTGACCACCTTTAATTTGATAAAATAATTCTACAGCACGGTCCCAGTTAGATGATACTGGACCTACTGATGCTGTATATACTTCAAAACCTTTATTACGCAGGTAACCCTCAAAATCATTTTTACCACCCCAATATTTATAACCAGCCATCTCATCTGACCCCCAACCCATGAAACCATGTACGAGTACTATAGGATATTTATTATCAGCAATAAGATAGGTGAACAGGATCAAAAATAATAACATCCTGCGCAGTAGAGCACTATATGGCAAGGTCATTTAATCAGTATAAAAATATCCGAAGAGGATCATCATTTCATCTACGCTCAATAAACCAAATGTCAATGTTTCATTCGTCCAGTTATAATAAGTGGCAATCAGTTTTAACCCTTCACCTGCTTCAAGCGTTATGGGAGGATCGAGATCAAGAATAGGGGGATGTTCCCAATCGTATGCAAAATAAATTAGTTCACCATCCCGGTCACCGCCAACAATCTCTACAGCAAACTCCAGCATATGTTCGTGAGCGTGGGAAAATAGTTGAAAAATATGTATACGTTCTCCCACGGTGATAGTATGCTCAAGCGTTGTCGTTTCTTGGGGAGGTAATTCGAAATTGGAATTATTTATGGACAGTATGTGTGCTTCATGCTCCACTTCTGATGGATCTGCAAAGTAAATATTGGTATAAACTTCTCCGATAAGCACTTCATCTGTTCTGTTTATATAATGGGAATTTTGATCTAACCCATCATTTATATCCACCTTCAGGGCAACTCCGGGGGGGAAATGGTAATTCATATATGGCCACTGCGTGCCAGCAAAGAAAACATGGTAATATGTGACTGCCAAATTATTTATTATATAGTTGCCATTTGCATCCCTATAGTCTCTATATACACCCGGATCTGGGTAAAGAATTGAAGGCATGAAGTCCTCAAAAGAATATAGAATAAAATGATGGCTTCCAGGGCGCATAGTGACTTCAACTTGTTTAATATAAACCTCGTCTAATGTATCAATTGTCACAAAGTTTAAAAATTCACGTTCATATTGAGGTTGAACCTCAAAGGGCCCCAAATGCACCTGCATACCATTTTCCGGAGGTGTAAGAGGAACAAATTCTATTTCTACAAAACGGGTTGTATCGCCTAGCAATGAAGAATCGGCCACAATCCCTGTTTCAGGCGCACCTGCTACGATCCATTGACGAATAAATTCCAACTGCCCATTAGTTAAATAAGGCATCCCCAAGGGCATCAATGAACCATAATGAGGATGTTCACTATAAAAGTGTTCTTTATCAGGTGCGTTTATTTTTTCCCACAAAAAACTTTTATACAGACTGCTTAAGCCCTCCGTTCCCAGTCTTTCTAGATCATTATCCTTTGCACTCTGATTATTTACCGGGTGATTTATCAACTGATCATAAGCCACGTCGGCAGTAAGTAATAAATTCGATTGATTTGCGAATGATGTACCAACTGTATGGCATTCCACACAGTTGGTCGCAAATATATCTTCTTGGATCATTTTCCAAGTGTCCCGGCCCATAGATAATGATTCGTCATTACTTTTGGCTGGTTCCTCTTCACAACTGATAAATAAGATGGCTGGAAGAATAAATATTATTTTAATCATCTTCATAAGCAGGTGAGCATAAATATTTTAAGCCGCTTTTACAAGTGCAATGTGGTAAAAAAATCAAAACCCTTAAATAACACGAGGGTTTTGATTTTGGCAAGTGTTAGATGATATGTACTAAGTGCAACAGGTTTCGATCAAGGCAGCGCAGACCTGATAGGGGTCCATGTTGGCAGATGGACGGCGGTCTTCTAAATAACCGTGGCCGTCTTTGACTGTAGCCATAGGAATACGGATGGAAGCCCCACGGTCGCTCACGGCGTACCGAAATTCATGAATGGAACAGGTTTCATGAAGGCCCGTTAAGCGTTCTTCATTATGAGCGCCATAAACAGCAATATGTTCTTCATGTTTATTACCCAGGGCTTCACAGGCGGCTTCAATCACTTTCATTCCGCCATTCTCGCGCATGGGCTTGGTACTAAAATTTGTATGGGCGCCGGCACCGTTCCAATCGCCCTTAACGGGCTTGGGGTGCAGAGTGGCGTTGACGCCGTATTCTTCAGAGATTCGGTAAAGCAACCAGCGGGCAATCCACAACTGGTCCCCAACATCCGTTGCGCCGACGGGCCCAACCTGGAATTCCCATTGCCCCGGCATGACTTCAGCGTTGATACCCGAAAATGCTATTCCTGCTTCCAGGCAGGCATCCATATGCTCTTCAACAATATCCCGGCCAAATACTTCATCGGCACCTACACCGCAGTAAAACGGTCCTTGTGGAGCGGGATAACCACCTTCAGGCCAACCCAGCGGCGAGCGTCCCACGAAAAATGTGTATTCCTGCTCGATACCAAACCAGGGTTCATGGTCTTTATGTTTTTCAGCAATTTCAACCAAGTGTGAACGTGTGTTGGATTCATGTACAGACCCATCAGGGAGGAGCACTTCATTCATCACTAAGATGTTTTCTCCGCCACGAATAGTATCCTTTACATAATACACCGGCTTCAGCATACAATCACTGTCGTGACCTTCCGCCTGCATGGTACTGGATCCGTCAAAACCCCACTCTGGAATATCATCTAAGCTATTAACAGGACCGTCAATAATTTTTGTT
>SCKQ01000057.1 GCA_004124535.1 Fidelibacterota bacterium | reverse complement strand
GATCAAAATGAATGGTTCAGGAGGCGCTTGGTTGGACTATGATGGTGATGGCGATTGGGACTTATACCTCGTGAATTGCCAAGGAACGGCAGAAATTACGAACGTTCTTTATGAAAATTCAGGGGATGGTACATTTACTCTGATCGAGAAAACCGGTGCAGAGGATGATGGTGAGGGCATGAGTGTCTCTGTGGCTGATTTTAATAACGATGGGTTTCCCGACCTTTTTCTTACAAATTATGGCAATTTTAAACTTTTAAAGAACAATGGTGATAGATCATTTACCGATATCACCTTAACTGCTTTTCCTGAAGGAATAAATGACTGGTGGTACGGTGGGTCTACCTGGGGAGATTATGATCTTGACGGGGACTTGGATCTTTATGTCGCCGGGTATGTTGACTTTTCGCGCAGACCGCACTACACAAACTTAAGATTCCCAATGGATTTTGGAGGACGACCAAATACTCTTTACCGAAATAATGGTGACGAAACATTCACTAATGTCACCAATCGTAGCGGTACTTTGGATGATGCGTCTCGGAAATCCATGCAAGTATTATTCCATGATTTTAATGAGGATGGTTATCCAGATATATTTGTTGCCAACGATACGGACGCCAATGGATTGTATTTGAATCGTGGAGATGGAACGTTTAAGGTTTTTTCCGGACCCAGTGGTTTAAGCACAACTGACGGAAGCATGGGGATTGCTTTAGGAGATGTGAATCTGGATGGCCTCACTGATCTTGTGTATTCCAACTTTGCTGTTGAGGTAAACATTGTGGCATTGCTTGTGGATAACAAAAGCAGCAATGATGGTAAATTGCGAAATGCCGTTTTTGTTCATGATTTTGAATCTCCAATGCTCCATAAGCTTTCTTGGCCAAATGTAAGCTGGGGGCCGGGTCTCTTCGATCTTGATAATGATGGTGATCTCGATCTTTTCTTTTCAAATGGCCATTTAAATTCTGTCAGTGGCGATAATAGACAATCAAATCTTTTATTTAAAAATGACGGTCGGGGACATTTCGATGATATATCTGAAAGTTCGGGTGTGGTCGCCACTGGCAAACGAATACATCGGGCAGCAATATTTGCTGATTATGATAATGACGGCAAAGTGGATATTTATGTTACTGTGAATGGTCAGCAGGTTGAAGATGGAACCGGCAATACTGTCTATGATGAAAATCAAGGCCGGGGTATTTTATACCACAATGAATCCAAAACCGATAACAATTGGATTAAAGTACGATTAGAGGGGACCAAGTCCAATCGCGACGGTTTTGGCGCTTCAGTCACCGTTCAAGCTAATAATATGATTCAAAAACAAGCTTTGGTCTCCGGTCAAGGCTATTTTTCAGCAAATGCAAAAGAACTGTATTTTGGGCTGGGTGAAAACAAAATTATGGAAACGCTTACAGTCAACTGGCCAAATAGCACTACACAAACATACGAAAATATACCGGCAAACCAGACCGTATACATTGTGGAGGGTGGTGCTATACATCAAAACACGCTATCATTAAGTTCAAAGTAAGAAACTGACACAATCAGAATTCTTTGACGGTGGGTTAGAATGTTAATCAGGACCATTTTATTATTTCTGATTCTTTTGTGGTGTTGCTCCTGTGGTGTTCAACACCAAGAGTTTCATTTTAACGGTTCCACAATGGGAACCATATACAATGTAAAGATCATTTCAGATAAATTGGCTATTCGGACTCTTGATCAAATCAAAAGGGGTATTGATTCGGTATTAATCAGTATCAATCAACAAATGTCCACATACATGTACAACAGTGAAATATCAGCATTCAATAATCATGAATCCACTGAACAGTTTCCTGTTTCTTCAGGATTTGCAATGGTGGTTGATCGGGCCCTTTTCTGGTCCAGTCAAACTGGTGGGGCTTTTGACATAACCCTAGTGCCGTTGTTGTACTTATGGGGTTTTGGGCCAGGACAAGACAAACTCACATTGGATGATTTCCCGGATACTCAAACAGTCTTAAATCGGTTAACACATGTAGGTTTCAATAAAATCTCCGTTGCAGAAAATGTAATTACAAAATCCGACCCGTTTGTCAAACTAGACCTGAACTCCATTGCCAAGGGGCATGGTGTGGATGCGGTGTTTGCGTATATCGAATCCCGCAATATTGATAATATGATGGTTGAAATTGGTGGTGAGGTTCGCACCAAGGGAACAAACCGAAAAAATAAGCCCTGGATCATTGCCGTTGAACGGCCCCAAGTGAGTAGCTTAAACAAAAAAGAAGTTGATTGGGTGGTAGAATTGGAAAACAGTGCAATGGCGACTTCCGGTAACTATCGAAATTTTTTTGAAATTGATGATGAAATCTACTCTCATATAATTGATCCCAGATCCGGGTATCCTACAAAAACAGGTATTGCCTCTGCAACGGTTATTGCCTCTTATTGTATGGATGCAGATGCTCTGGCTACAGCTTTGATGGTTTTGACTGTAGAAGATGGGTTGCAATTAATTGAATCGCTGAACACTGTTGAAGCGTGCTTGATTATTCACGATGGGAAAGGTGATTATATATTGAAAAAAAGTTCAGGAATGCAGATTGCTGAACTCTAATGATTGCTTCTTTTTATATCTGTTTTATAACTCATCTATAATTTCCTTATGCGCACATTGCGATACCAGACCTCTTCGCCGTGATGTTGCAGGCCTATATGTCCTGCTCTGGCTTTGGCAAAATAGGGCATTGTAGCAAATTTACTATTTGCAATGAGATTTTTGAATTCATCGCTTCCGTATACATATTCTAATACTTTTCCGCCATTGAGCCAATGCTGTACCACATAATTTTTGCATACGATCCGTACATGGTTCCATTCACCGGCTGGGTTATATTTCTTTTCTTTTATGCCTTTACCAATTAAGTCATAGAGTGAACCAGCGGTGCGCTTTGGGAAATTATTGTTTCGGTCAGGATGGCCTTCATCATCTAATACCTGCATTTCCAGCGCTGATTGCCAAATCCAATCACCATCTTCTGTTGCAAAATAAAAAATTCCACTATTCCCGGCTGGAGATACCTTCCATTCTAGCTCCAGTTCAAAATCCTTATAGATTTCTTCCGAGATCAAATCGATGCCCGTTGGTGGAATCGTTTTTAGGGTTCCATTCTCAATTGACCAATTATCTTTGGGAAAGCTTTGCTGTTTATAGCCGCGCAAACCGTTTACTTTCTGTCCATCAAAAAGAATGGTCCATTCATTACCATTGCTTGAATAACCAGTAATCATAAGCAGTATCCACACATAAATTAGTTTTTGCATTTAGTTTCCTTTTGGATTCCATTCACCACGGGAGACGGCGGGAATGAATGTATCTATTTCCGGGTTGGGCAGTTTAATTGTTTTTTCCTGTTCTGCGCTCATATACGCTGCCATAAGAAGACGTGTAACATCCAGACCATCGTCAAAATTTTCTTCCGGACGTTTTCCGGCCAGAAAAGATTCAACCATATGCCGATTTTCCGCCGTATATCCATATACTTCTGCCTCATTGCTGACCACAGGCATGCTGCCTGACTCAGCATTTTGTTTTTCAACCAGATCTTCTCCCTCTGCTCCTTGCACATTGCGGCTGAAGAATACTTTCAAGTCTGGATCTAATGTATTGATAAACATGGAATATTCCGGACCAAACAATTCCAGGCTGAGGCGTAATCCTTCGCCTACAAAACACCAGGATGTGGTGGTCTCTACAATCAATTTATTCCCACCCTCATCCAAATATTCAATGAGAGACCGGGCAAAATCTTCTGAAGGACGTTTTAAATAATCTGTTTCCCCCCCACTGTTATCGGAAAGGATTTTGGCATATTCAGGGCGCTGCCACTTTAGACAATCGATATGCGCCGAAATGCCAATTGGAGTAAGTGATTCCCTGGGTTTTTTTGGATCAGTTAACATAAATCGTGCTTCCTCAACAGAATGGCACATCATATCATTAAGCACCCCGCCGCCTTGAAGTGTACCGTCCCAAAACCAGGGCATATGCGGTCCGCTATGTTCTTCAGCTGCCCTAGCCAAATAAGGACGTCCTGTCGTTGCTGCACCTCGTGCCCATAATATTTCTTTTCCCCGTGTTACCGAAGGAGAAAATACCTGATTCTCCAAATAACCATCCAGCAGACCTGCCCCTTTGGTAAGATCCAGCACTTTTTGTGCTTCCGCAACGTTGCGCCCAAGGGGTTTTTCACAGGTTACGCCAATGAGTTCACCTTTGTTTGAAGATATCAAATGAGAAATTTCCTCGAAGGCCTCCAGACGGGCGAAGTTCGGTGAACAGACCCACAGAGCGTCAATGTCAGGATTGGAGATCATATCTGCAATGGAATCATAGGCCTTGGCATCCCTGCCCACGCCGATAGACCGCGCTAATGCTGCTGTTTCCTCAGCAGAAGATTTGGTACGAGACATGACGCCCACTACATCTACATCCCGAACAGCTACTAATGATTGAATATGAAAACGGGATATAAAACCGCCGCCAATAAAACCAATACCTAGTCTGTTTTTTCCCATCGGTTGATCAAATCACTTTTACTTCAGCATCACTGGTTTTTGGTTCATCCTTAAAAAGAAGAAGAAAAACAAACGCCATTACTGTACATAATACAGCTGGTACTAAAAAGAATTTCCACCAAACCGTTGAGCCATCGGCCAGCTTAAAGGTGTCCCAAATATAACCTGTAAGTAATGTCCCTAAGTAATTGCCCACCCCTAAAGTAAAGAAAGTAAGCATGGCTTGGGCCGAGGCACGCATATCATCGGTGGCTTTCATGTTCACATATATCTGTGAGGTGACAAAGAAAAAGGCGTATCCGAAACCATGCAGAGTAAGTGATGCAATAATGACGGACAAATTGGGAACCATAAAGAGGAAATACCTTATTGGCCACGCCATGATTCCTATCACCATTGTAATTCTTATGCCCAGTTTTTTAATGGACAGGTGCAGCAAAAACAACAATACAATCACTTCGGCAATTTGGGCTACTGTTTTGATCGCTGTTAGCCATGTTTCTTCAGCGCCCATATCCAGCAAAAACGGTGCTGTGGGTATATAATAAAACTGCAGTTCTGTTGTAACCACAAATGAAGCCAACATAAAGATCAGGAAATTCCTGTCCTTAAGCAGGGATAAAGCTTTAAGAAACGCCAGGGGGTGCTGCTGACTGGCAATTGGTGGTGTTTTGGGCAAAGTAAAACAAAAAAGGCCCATGATGGCAGAGGTCCCAGCGGCAAAGACGAGCAGGTCGCTACCACCGGCCCAACTTTCTGTGTGCCACTGACTACGCATGAAAGTCACCATCCAGCCAACTGCAATCCAGCCGACTGTGCCCCACATGCGTATTTTCCCAAATTCTTCTTCAGCATTTCTCAAATTACGAAAGCAAATAGAATTGGTCAGGGCTAGTGTTGGGGCATAAAACAGGCAATAGATAAACATCCAAGTCCACATGGAACTGAAGTCCTGCTGAACCGCGGTCAAATACAGAAAAACACCACCAGCAAGGTGAGCGATGCCAAGAAATGTTTGAGTCTGCATGAGTCGGTCGGCGATCTGGCCGCCCACAAAAGGTGCAATAACACACCCGAGCCACATGCATCCGTATATCGCTGCTATTTCACTTCCTTCAAATCCAATTTTATCAAGGTGGGCACCCAATGCTGTTGTCCAAGATCCCCAAATGGCATATTGGAGAAACATCATAATCCCAAATTGAGATTTGTTTTTCATATATTTTCCCTGCAGTTGCGTTAGATCAATTTACGGTTTACAGGATCCCACTCGATCCGGCGCCCCTGCAGATAGGACTCTGTTGCCATATGACATGAAACCGCTTCATGAATAGCCATTTCAATGTTGCATTTAGGCTGACCATTACTGCGGATCGCCTCGAGCCAATCTTTTATGTGTAGATGAGTTGGATCCACCCGTTTTCCTTCACGGTAAGTATAGAGGAGGCCTTTATTTGCAAAATAGCGAGAGGTTGCTGACGTTACACCATCAATTTGTTTGGATCCCGGTGTATAGGTGTAAATCGGATACTGTGGATTTATGATACCGCTTTCCAGGCGATCCTTATATTGAGTGGATTCTGAATCTGCAGTAACAACAAAACCGCTGACGGAACCGGCATTGGATTGGCCGCCCATCTGCATGGTCGCATCATGGCCCATAATGCGGTTACCCCGCGAATTGTTGCTGGATAGAGTCGCACTGTATAGAACAGTCAAATCCTTATCAGGGTATTCCAGAGTGGCATTCCAAACATCCGGGACATCACGTCCGTCCTTAAAGAAATAAATACCTCCTGTTGAAGAGGCATATTTGGGTATTCCAATTTCCATTATTTGGTTTAGCGCGTCAAAATCGTGGGAGAATAAATCGCCTGAAAGACCGGTTCCATAATCAAACCAGCACCGCCAACGAAAAAATCGCTTTAATGCTTCTTCACCAAATGGAATTTTATTAGGCGCCTGTTCCTGAAAAGTATCCCAATCTATGGTTCTGGCATTCCCCTCAGGATGAATATCCCATACCCATGCGCCCCATGGAGAATTACGATTGGTCGTTAATTCAACCAAGTTAATCGGGCCAAGGAGCCCCTGATCAATAATCTGTTTGGCTTTTTCATTGGCTTCTACCTGACGGTTCTGATGACCGAGTTGAAACGTTATACCCGTTTTTTTGACAGCGTCATATACATTGATTGCTTCATCAAACGTACGAGTCAACCCCTTTTCACAATACACATGTTTACCTGCTTTGGCAGCGTCGATCACAATTTGGGCATGCCAGTGATCCGGGGTGGCTATGATAACAGCATCAATATCGTCATTAGCTAACAGTTCTTTATAATGATGATAGCGAGTGGCCGTTTGCACAGGTTTGCTCCCAGGCCGTGTTTCGTTCTTGGAGGCTTCTATTCCTTCCTCTGCACGAACATCAAAAAGATCACATACACCTACCAAAGAACAATTTAAATCTTCCTGGGACATATACGTTGCAAAAGCCTTATCCAATTTATTTTTTCGGGCGTTTTCTGCTGCACTTTCTGTCCAGCCTAGATGTGCAAAACCAGCGCCGCGGACGAGGTGGTGACCACGGCCCCCATAGCCGATAATCCCTAGATTCAAGTGCTTTGAATTAGATACATCAGAAACAACCGCCGGAGCCACTTTTTCTTGGACGAGGTTGGACAATAAATTTGTTTTTTTTAGTGCATCCCTGCGCCATTTTTGCCAGAACGCTATTAGAAAAGCAGCTAATGCAGGTACTGTAGCAAGACTCTTTAATAGCTCTCGTCGTTCTGAGGAAGTATTGTTTGATTCATTTTCTTTATTATTCATGTTCATCACCTTTATTTATTTGCTCCTTGAAAAAACGATCCAATCCAATAATATCGCTGCTGGGAAACATGTAAAGAACCCACAAGGCGCATGCTTCAATCAAATTTTTATTTACAATTAAATAACTGCCTTCGGCAGGTTTGGAATATTCCAAACCTGTAAAAGGTGGAGCGAAAAAATAATAGAGCAAAACAAGCACTAGCCCGGCAACTGTTGCATATCTGGAAAAAAGACCCAGCATGAGCAATGCCCCTACTGCAGTTAGTCCCCACATATTTATATAATCTGAAAAGCTCAATAACGTAGGATTAGAAACAATTGTTGTGGCGACACCCGATAAAAGCCATTTAGAATCAAGCAGGTACGCTGCAGAAGACCAATATGGGCTAATTAATTTTGATATACCTTCATATAAAAAATGCCATCCAATTAATACTCTCAAAACTGTTAAACTAACAAGTTGATATTGAGAATAGTTCATAACGTGCTTCCTTATCTATTAATTAAAAAAAATATTAATTATGTCAAATATAGTTCTTGTGTGCAATAAATTTGCTTTATTGTTTAGGCAAAACAATTATTATCAGATGTACAAGTAAAGAATTAGACACTAAAATTGCAACAAAAATCAATTATAGGCGCTATTTTCATCATTATGGTTTTCAGTTTTCAAATAACAAAATCAACAGAAAAAATAAAACAAAATTCAAATCAATTATCTGTTTATCTGTCAATGGAAACATCGGAAAATAAAATTACTTCAATCATTGATAAATTATCCTATATGGATACAGGAATAAAAAATGATCAGCGAGTAATAAATCTTTTAAAACAAATGACATTAAAAGAAAAAATTGGTCAAATGACGCAAGTTGATCAGCAGTTCCTTGAATCCAATTCAGATATCGCCAAATATTTTTTAGGATCTTTACTTAGTGGCGGTGGTTCGGTGCCCAAACAAAATACCCCTTCTGCCTGGGCCGACATGGTTAATCGATACCAGAAGGTTGCACTTACTACACGTCTTGGGATTCCAATCATTTACGGCATTGATGCTGTACACGGGCACAATAATGTGGTCGGTGCCACCATATTTCCTCACAATATTGGTTTGGGTTGCAGCAACAATCCGGACTTAGTGGCAGAGATTGGCAGGGTTACCGCATTGGAAGTGGCTGCAACCGGAATTCATTGGACCTTTGCCCCCTGCCTGGCGGTTGCTCTTGATTATCGCTGGGGACGCACATATGAAAGTTTTGGTGAATCTGTTGAACTGGTGTCCAATCTGTCAGCGCCTGCTGTTCAAGGAATTCAGGGAAAAACGTTGAACCTTTCTCATGGAATTCTGGCCTGCGCTAAACATTTTGTCGGGGATGGTGGTACGCAGTGGGGCACAGGAAAAACAGGTATGCTGGACCGCGGAGATACACGTATTACCGAAAATGAATTAAGGAGAATTCATTTACCCGGTTATCTAGAAGCCATAAAAGCAGGCGTAGGAAGTATCATGGCTTCTTTTAACAAATGGAATGGTGACTACTGCCATGGTAACAAATATCTTCTTACCAATCTGCTCAAGGATGAGTTGGGGTTTGAAGGCTTTGTTGTTTCAGATTGGGAAGGCGTTGACCAGATGCCCGGTGATTACAAGACCAATATAATTACTGCTATCAATGCGGGGATAGACATGGTGATGGTTCCCGGAAGCGCTAAATGGGGCGGTGAACGTTTTGATGATTTTATTCATCTCATGATTGAGGCTGTTAAAGAAGGATCCATTCCCACAACCCGAATTGATGACGCTGTTTCCCGAATTTTAAACATCAAATTCCGATTGGGTTTATTTGAACATCCTTTAAGTAATCCCAATTTATTATCTCATGTGGGTTCAACAACTCACCGTGAGTTGGCACGCCGGGCTGTGCGGGAATCTGTGGTTCTATTAAGAAACAATGGTATACTTCCTCTTAAAAAAGATATACCACGCATTCATGTCAGTGGTAAAAGTGCAAATGACATAGGCCTCCAGTGTGGAGGATGGACCATTACATGGCAAGGGAATAGTGGCCCCATTACCAAAGGAACAACCATCTTGGAAGCAATTCAGAACACAGTGTCAAACGGAACTAAGGTAACATACACCAAGGATGGTTCGGGTGCGGTGGGGTCTGATATAGCTGTAGTGGTGATTGGAGAGAAGCCCTATGCGGAATGGGAAGGAGATCAGGAATTTTTAAAACTGGATAAGAAAGACCTAGAAACAATAGGAAGAATACAAAAATCAGAGATTCCGGTTATTGTAGTTATTATATCTGGACGACCATTGATTATTGAGCAGGAAGTTACTTCTTGGAATGCTTTGCTGGCGGCGTGGCTTCCGGGAACCGAAGGGCAGGGAGTTGCGGATGTTTTGTTTGGGGATTATAATCCCACAGGGAGATTATCGGTGTCCTGGCCGCGCAACATGTCACAAATACCTATAAATATCAGTGATGAGGAGTATGATCCATTATTTGAATACGGTTTTGGTTTGCAATACTAAAGGCGCTTTATAACAACATCTGTTGTTGTTATAAAGTAAAAATCTTTATTCATACAACAATTTAAGTAAAACCCCATTCGTTCCACCAAATCAGTCCTGCACTGGATATTTGCCAACACCAGTGGTGTCTTCATCCGCGGGGGTCCAAAAATCTGTATTTTCAGAAAAAAGTTTGCCGCTCATTTCCTTTATGGCGTTATCGGGCAACTTCTCCAAGGGCTCATAACGTGGGTGGTGTGAATCCTTATAGGGATTGTTGTGCTTGGTATTATAGCAACAGATGAGCGACCAACGCGGCTGATCAGATGTGTTCTTGTCAGAGCGATGAAGGAGGTTGCTGTGAAAAAATAACGCGTCACCTTGCTCTAATTCCACATGTACTAATTTCATTACTTTAATGACTTCACCCACACGTTCAGGGTCAGCGCTGGTCTGTTCACCGTATCGTCCGTGCTCGATACGACCCATCTTGTGCGAGCCCTTGAGTACTTGCAGGCAGCCATTTTTGCGTGTATTGGGATCTACTGCAATGAAGACCGATGCCATGTCGGGAAAGAGGCAGCCGTTTTGGTACCAGTATCCATAATCCTGATGCCAACTCCACGCCCCGCCGCCGTTTGGCTGCTTGATGCTCATCTTGCTATGATAGTGATACACTTCATCCCCGAGTAGCTGCTCCATTGTATTGACAATGCGCTCAATGCGGGCAATGGTTCCCCAGAGATCTTCCCCAGCTGTATTCCACAACACAAGCTGTGCTTTACCGCCTTCTTCGTCCTTAAGATCGTGAGCGTGTTGCTTGAAGGAGTGATCGGCTCGTGCAGCGCTACGGAGAATTTTGGCCTCTTCAGCATCAAACAGTTCACATACGATCAGGTAGCCATCTTCCTTAAAGGTAGAAACTTGTTTTTCGGATAGAAAAGTCATTACGATCCTTTATTCGAATATGGTTTCGGATTGAGTTATCAGTGATTAATTAGTATTTATATCGCAATTATATTGCCTTAATTTTTTCCCACCATAGCTTTATACTGGCCAATCCTAGCGTTATCAGAACCAATGCCAGCAGGGGGGATGCTGTCGGACTGGGTACAATCAATTTTCCAATGCCAACCAACAACAGGAAAATCGTCAGGGCTGTTGTTAGTACCAGATATACACCGTCCTTTAATTGGTGGATTGGCTGCTCTGGTGCAACGCCGCAGCGTTGAGCTGTTTTTCTCCAAAAGCCCGGCGGTTTTACCTGCTGAAAAAAGCGGTCCAGGATACTGTGTTCGGTCTCGGATGTTACCAGCGTCACGACTACGACAGCAACTGTGGAAGCTGCGGACATAATCAGCAAACGCAACCACTCATCATTCACGGTAAACAGAATAATGGGTGCAACTATCAGCGATGTCGCCATGGCCGTCAATTCTGAATAGAGGTTTATCCGTTCCCAAACCCAACGGAGAACCAGCACAGACCCTACCCCTGCTCCAAAGAGGAGTGAGATATACCACGCCGTTTGAATAGAACCAAGATTTGCCATGATTGTAAGGGCAATAGCAAGAATCAACACATTTGATAAACGGCCAATGATTACCAGTTCTTTTGATGAAGGTTCCCGCTTTAGCCAGACTTCATTTATGATCCGCTTGTAGATGTCGTTGCTCCAGTAGCTGGCTCCCCAGGTGAGATGGGTATCAATGGTGGAGGCCAGTGCTGCCAGCAGTCCCGTCAACATCAGTCCCTTTATTCCAACCGGCAACAAATCCTTGATACCGGTAGCAAAGAGGATTTCGCGGCTGGCTACAAATGCCTCTCCACTGGCAGTTGCTGGATCATACGGATAGATCACCAGCAGGGCCACGCCGATGGGTAACCAGAAGAGAGATCGAACGAGAACTTGGGCTACAGTGAAGATAAATCCTGCCCGCTGGGCACCTTTGTCCGTACGGCATGCCATTGTTCGTTGGGCCAAGTAACCGGTTCCATCACTATTCATTTGGAAAAACCACTGCAGTCCGATCAGCACCAAGAACGGAAGAACCGCATCCCAGGCGTTGGGGCTGAAGGAAAGAATTTCGCTGGTGCGAACTTCTCCGTAAAGTGCTACCATTTTATCGATCATTCCGTCCAGTCCACCAGCTTTGCTTACAGCAACGATAGCATAAATTAGAGTGGCAACCATTGCAACTGAAAATTGGACTATGTCTGTGGCAATGACGCTTCTCAAACCACCAGTGGTTGAATAGAGTGCGATAAAAATAAGTATCATCACAATACTGATAATATTGTTGGTGGTGGCAACCCATATATCCAGTCCTGTAGATCCAGATGAAAGTTCTACGCCCACGGCTTGAATCCAGATTAGAATCGCATTATAGGCTACGGCAGGCAGCCATTCATGCCACAGCAGAAATATTTCCGAAATACGGATAGCCGCTACCAGTACCATGGCCATAACCGTACAGTTTATCACCGTACCATAGTAAATCGCCTTGATTCCTCGCAGGGCTACAACGCCACGGCCGCTGTAACGGATTTCTGTAAGCTCTGCATCTGTCAAAACCATGGATCTGCGCCAAGCTTTTCCCAAAATAAAGCCCATCATCAAAAAGGCTAGACCGTATATCCACAGCCGCCATCTACTTCCCGGACGATACCGAATTTCACTTGCGCAAAAGTTAAGCAGCTCGAATGGATACCTCCTGTCGCGCCTACCCCGCCTTGCCGCTCCGGATTCCAGTCGA
>SCKQ01000010.1 GCA_004124535.1 Fidelibacterota bacterium | reverse complement strand
TTGCCGGAACGGGTGTAGCATTGGCGAGTCATAAAGTGGAATTGGCAGGCGGAACGGCAGAGATATCCGGAAAAATAGAAATTGGATTGAGGGGAAATGGATTCACTCCCATGACCACAAAAGAATTATCCGGAATGGTGCAAAAGGCGGAAAATGACGTGCTGGAAATTCTCCATGTATTAAAAAGCGCCGGGAATGTGCTGGAAATCGAAAACGGTGTCTGGATGCACGGTGAAAACATGGCTAAACTCCGCAAGGCATTAAAGAGCCATTTTGATTCACAAAACGAAATGAATGTAGCAGACTTCAAAAGCATCAGCGGTTTAACGCGGAAATTCGCCATTCCTGTGCTGGAATACTGTGATAAGCAGGGTTGGACTGAACGAAATGGAAATTTGCGCCTGAAAGGGAAGGAATTGTGAGTGTAAAAGCAGCCAAACAGCAAGGCACTCCCTTAATGCGTCAGTATGAGGAAGTGAAGCGTCAATACAGCGATGCCATTGTCCTCTTCCGCATGGGCGATTTCTACGAAACATTCAGCGATGATGCCGTCACCACGGCGAAAGTGCTGGGCATTGTGCTCACCAAACGTTCCAACGGCGCTGCCGGCAATGTGCCCCTGGCCGGATTTCCCTATCATGCAATCGATAATTATTTACACAAACTGGTGAATGCCGGCCACCGGGTGGCCATCTGTGAACAGGTGGAGGACCCCAAACTGGCTAAGGGGATTGTGAAAAGAGAAGTGGTGGAAGTGGTCACACCCGGAACCATCACCAGCGAAGCAGCCCTGAATGAGAAATCGAATCAATTTCTGGCCTGCGTGCATATCCATCGCGACCGAGCAGGTTACGCCGTGCTGGATCAGACCACAGGAGAATTATTTGTTGGAGAATGTCCATCAGCCGGCCTGACGGAAGCACTGCGAAAATATGCTCCCCGGGAAGTACTGCTGGCAGAAAATGTGGTTTATTCCACAGTGGACTGGTACCGTGAACTGAAGCCCTTTGTGTCCACGGTGGAAGATTGGGTATTATCCTTTGATCAGGGCGAGCGCACACTCACCGAACATTTCAGCGTGCGTACGTTGAAAGGGTTTGGCTGCGGCCATATGGAATTGGGCATCACGGCAGCAGGAGCGATCTTTTATCACGTGAAAAATGCCCTGAATGGTTCCTTGTCTCACATCACGACATTGACTCCCATTGCCGATGATGGCATTATGGGGCTGGACGGCTTTACTATTCGTAATCTGGAAGTATTTAAATCCCTGGCTACGCAAGGCACCCACGGCACTCTGGTGGACTTATTGGACGAGACGGTGACCAACGGCGGGGGACGTTTATTGAAACAATGGTTATCCCAACCACTGACGAATATTGAGAAACTGAATGACCGGTTGAATATTGTTGCCGGTTTTGTGAAAAATAAACGCTTGCTGAAAAAAGTGCGTTCTATACTGGATGACGTTCTGGATATAGAACGAATTCTCGGCAAGATCAGCCAGGATAAAGCCAATCCGCGAGACCTAATAGGATTAAAGGAAAGCTTGAAGTGTATACCGAAACTGAATGAATTACTTCATTCAGCAGATATTGACAAATTGAATTCTGCAGCCGATTCTTTCGCGGACACGGCTCCGGTAGTGGAGTTGATTTCGGAAAAATTAAACGAGGAAGTGCCTGCCCAGCTCCAACAGGGGCATGTCTTTCGCGAAGGGATAAATAAGGAATTAGATGAACTGCGGAAATTGGCCAGCGGTGGCAAGCAGTGGATTGCCGAGATGCAGGAATCGGAGCGGGAAAAAACGGGCATCAGCAAACTGAAAGTGGGTTTTAATAAGGTATTTGGGTATTACCTTGAAATTTCCAAGATACACCAGGATAAAGTGCCGGAAACGTATATCCGCAAACAGACGCTAGTAAACGCCGAGCGTTATATCACCGCAGAGCTGAAAGAATACGAGGAAAAGATCCTTTCCGCCGAGGAAGATATCATGGCCATCGAATCAGAATTATTTGCCGAATGCTGCCAGAAAATCCTTGATCGGGCTGATCTTATCCAGATCAACGCGAAACTGCTGAACAGGCTCGACGTGTTAACCACCTTTGCCCATTTGGCTATTCAGAAGAAATATTGTAAACCAGCGTTAGTTTCAGACGCTGTTCTTGATATTAAAGATGGCCGTCATCCTGTGGTGGAGAATCTGCTTCCTGCGTCTGACCGATTTGTGGGCAATGACCTGAAGATGAATGTGGACAAAAGTCAGATCCACCTCATCACCGGGCCGAATATGGCCGGAAAATCCACGTATTTGCGTCAAGTCGGGCTGATTGTCCTTATGGCCCAGGTTGGGTGCTACGTTCCTGCGAAAAAGGCCACGATCGGCATGATAGACCGTTTATTCACCCGGGTGGGCGCCAGCGATAACCTGGCCGGGGGTGAAAGTACATTTTTGGTGGAAATGATCGAAGCGGCGAATATTTTGAATAATGCCACAGCGCAAAGCTTAATACTCCTGGATGAAATAGGACGGGGGACAGCTACGTTTGACGGCCTATCCCTGGCGTGGGCTATTACGGAATACCTGCACAATCATGAAGCAGTTGCCGCTCGGACGCTTTTTGCAACACATTATCATGAATTAACGGAACTTGAGCATACTCTTGAGCGGTTGCAGAACCACCACGCCGCCGTGAAGGAATTTGGTGACCAGATTGTCTTTTTGAAGAAGATTATGCCCGGACCAGGGGATAAGAGTTATGGCATCCATGTGGCCCAGATGGCGGGCCTGCCCGGCAGTATCATTTCCCGTGCTAAAGATATACTCAATCATCATCTGGAAGAGTCCATGGACCAATCGGGAACATCTATATCTCCGGAAGCGTCCAAACAATTATCCATGTTTGAACAGCAGGAAGCAAAATTCAAGAAAGATCTCGATGAGGTTGACGTCGACAGCATGACGCCCATCCAGGCCCTGCAGAAACTGGATGAATTGAAAAAGAAACACGGGTTGTAATTTGCACACCATTTTTCAACGACTGATCATTAAAGTCCTTGTGATATCCTCATTAACGGCGGAATCCTATTGGGTGCGCTACGGCTGGCAGGCCTTTAAAAATGCCGGGGATGCCCAATCCTTGGCACTGGGGCAAACCCAAACGGCAGCCTACGGCGGCGCTGCATCTGTTTTGCAAAATCCCGCTCACACCAATAACCCTTTTGATCAATACCTCTACGCTCACCAGAACCGCTTTGCCGGTCTGGTGAACAGTGACCTCATTGCGTTCCCCACGCTGAAACGTTTTCGCAACCCGGTGAAAATGGTGCTTTTCCACGAAGGCGTTAGTCAAATACCTGATACGCGAGATGTTTTATTAGACTGGGGTTTGGATGGTATTCCGGGCACGGGTGATGCCGGAGAGAATAATGGTCAATTGGACGAAGGTGAACGCCTGGATGCGGAGCAGGTGAGCTATTTTCGCCAATCCCAATGGGGGGTGCACTTAAGTACAACCTGGCAAATACAACGCTGGACCCTGGGTGTGGGTATCAAAGGTTTTTTTCACGCATTAGCTGAACATTTTGCATCTGGTATTGGTATGGATGTGGGTGCAACAACTTCTTTTTGGAAAGGCAATACCGTTGGGCTTGTTTTAACAGATGCAACCACATCATTACTCGTTTGGGACAATGGCACTGTTGAGCGATTCACACCCGAACTGTTTGCGGGAATTGCCCAGGAAGTAGTATTTGAAAAAATTCCACTACAATTCAAATTTATGGTAGATATTGCCCTGGATCCCTTCGGCAGAAGTGTGGATGATGATCTTCAGTTAGGAGAAATGGGCGGTCGTTTTCGCGGTGGTTTGGAAATTCAGTACAAGAAAATAGCGATACGTTTTGGACGGGGATTGAATGCCCTCACCAGCGCCGGACTGGGTTTGGATTGGGGGCAGGCAGCCATTCATTACGCCTTTACATCTTCAGCTCAATCAGCATTACTGGGAGATTCCCATTTGATTTCATTCAGCTTGGATCCGAAGTGGTTGGCCAGACAGATGGGGAAGCTTTTGTAAATGGTTATTCGTAACTAGTTTGGGTTTAACGCGTCCCCATGGGTTTTTTGCTCATATAATCACCAAAGGGAAATGTGTTGGGTGTTACAACAGTCCCGGTTGTAAACGTAAATGGTAAGTCTGCTTCAGGGTTAAATACAATTTCCAGAAGACCGGCTTTATATCCTTTTTCGGCTTCGGAAATATGGATTGCATATTTTCCATCTTCAGTTTTAGGAATATTTTGAGATGTCCAAGTTCTGTCAATAGTATCAACTCGAAAATCCCGCCCGTTTTCGTTGACTGCTTCCCATTGTTTTAATTGATAATCACTGTTAATACTGTGGTCAATATTTAAATAGATGGAATCAGCGCTGACATACCAGTCAAATTGAGATAATTCTTTTTCAGAAATGACTGACTTGTAAAAAGCAAGAAGACTGCCCAAATTATAATCACCTTCTAAATTCCTCAAACTATGATTGGTATTGGGAATGTATTGTAAATATTTAACACCCTTTAAATCGTCCCAGTAAAACTGCCAGGAATCGGTGACAAAAAATTCATCCCCTGTCGCATTAATGAGGAATTTCGGTAAGTCCAGTTGGTCAATAAATGAATAAGGTTCTACAATCTCCATTAGTCGGTCAAATTCACTTGAGCCCATCCATTCCATAATTCCTTCATTGACGTAACTGTCAATTGCGTGTGACCATGCACCGTAACATTTCCAATGGTGATTAAATGATGGGACAACATTCAGCATATCAATCACGATGGGAACAATGGCCATGACACGATCATCGGCAATCGCCGTAGCCCATGTGGTCCAACCGCGTTTGGATGCGCCTGCTGTGACGAATCGATCAACTGATTTTCCTGCAGATGCAGATACTTCCTGGACAACATCCATACCCCTGACCACAGCCTTTGTCATGGGTAATCTAGCCAGCCATTCTACGTCTTTATCTTGAGCACCACCTTCAAAAAATTTCCGCCAGCCGTAGGCGATGAGATCATCTTCATACCTTTCACCAAAATCATCGTTTTTATAAATCAGCGGTTGAAAAGGAATATTTGAAATTTCAGCTATGATAGATTTTGTTTTTATTGCAGCCTGAACCAAGTCTGGATTGGCAGATTTAGGCATGTTATTATTATGACTGCCGCTGCCAATGAGTATTAAGGCTTCTGTTTCTTCTACTTCGTTTGGTATAACAATCGTCAACCAATGCCACCATTCTGTTTGGCCAACTTCATCTGTTGACAACCATTGTTGAGATACCATTTTGATGATGTATCCTTTCCAAGAATCCCCATCAATAACATTTTTTATTTCATACCGAAATGCATTATCTTTTTTGTGTACATAATCTTTCAAAAAAGAATTCTGCTTTTCACAAGAAAAAAGAACTAAAATGGATAACAATAAGATGTATAGATTTTTCATAGTATATGAGACCCTGACTTTTGTTCGTTAAAAAATATAGTTTTGGCCGGGGAATATAATGAATTCAATTAGTCTATAATTGAATGAAAAAATATGAAAACATTAATTCAATGATTAACATACCTTTAAATGATGATGATTTGCTGAAAGACTGCCGCGTAGACACTTACCGTGCGAGTGGAAAGGGAGGACAGCATGTCAATAAAACGGAAAGTGCGGTTAGAATAACCCATATTCCAACTGGAATTGTGGTTATTTGCCAGAAAGAAAGAAGCCAATATCGAAATAAACGTATCGCCTTGGAGCGGTTACGTGAAAAATTGGAAGCGCTGCATAAAAAACCCAAAAAGAGGATCAAGACTAAAACACCAAAATCTGCACACAATAAACGGATTAAAGCAAAGAAACAACAATCTGAAAAAAAGACCTCAAGACAAAAGCCGGATTTAGATGATTAATGGGTCAGTTCTTAAATTACCATTAGTCTCGCTTTTCAAATTGGAATTTAAGGGGATGTATTATTTGGGGGAGATGTAATAATACTCGTAAATTCGCTGACTTTTCTGGAATAAAAAAATCACATTATGTTAACAAGTATGACAGGTTTTGGGATAGGTGCAGTCGATAAGGGTGATCAGGCAGTTCAGGTGATCGTCCGTACCTATAACGCACGCTTCTTGGAAACAAAGATCAGAGGAATAGCCCTCATCCCTGAAATCGAAGCAGCTGTACGTGAAAAGATCAATAAGTCATTGATCCGCGGAACAGTGCATGTTAGCATCGAAAAGAACCAGGTTTTAAATAAAGGTAATCTTTCCTTTAATCGTCAGCGTTTTGAAGCTGTCGAAAATGTTTTGTATGAAATCCAAAAGGAATATGGCCGCTCTTTGGATATGAGCAATCTGATTTCATCTGAAGATCTCTTTTTAAATGGTGATAATAATGAGCTTAAGGAAAAAACGATCATGGATGCATTAAATATTGCTCTGGATCAAGTACAAACCATGCGCAACAAAGAAGGGCAAGCCATCTATAATGATACATTGGCTCGGCTCGTGTCGCTTGCTGATCAATTAAGCAGTATAGAAACCCTGTCAAAAGGATTAGTCACTGATCAAAAAGAAAAGCTGCAGAAGCGTATTTCAAAACTAATGGATAATGCCGCCATCGATGAACAGCGTTTCGCCCAGGAGGTTGCCATGTTAGCTGACCGCACAGATATTTCTGAAGAGTTGGTGCGTATACGCAGTCATATTGACCAGTTCAAAGCATTGCTGGAATTGGAAGAACCCACAGGAAAACGGCTTTCATTTTTACTTCAGGAATTGAGCCGGGAGATCAATACGGTTGGCTCCAAAAGCGGAACAGGTGCAATCATTAATATTGTCGTGGATTTCAAGAATCAGCTGGAAAAAATCCGGGAGCAGGCGCAGAACGTTCTATGAGGAATTTGATCACCATATCAGCGCCATCCGGAGCGGGAAAAACGACACTTTGCCGTGCCCTGCAGGAACAAACAGACATGAAATTTTCGGTCTCCTGTACTACTCGAGAGCAGCGGAATTACGAAGTGGATAGCGTGGATTATTATTTTATTACTGATGAAGAGTTTCAACAGCGCATGGAAAACAACGAATTCGTAGAAACTGAAAACGTCCACGGCTGTATGTATGGAACTTTAAAAGAATCAATTGATTATGCAATTGCAACAAGTGCAGTATTGTTATTTGAGGTTGATGTTAAAGGTGCCATGTCAATTAAGGAATTGTATTCAGATCAAACAGTTACAATTTTTGTTTTACCGCCCAGCATGGAAGATTTGAAAGCACGCCTCATCAAACGCGGAACAGATTCAGCAGAACGAATCGCCAAACGCTTGGAGCGTCTGGCGATTGAAATAGGGTATAAGGAAAAATTTGATTTTACCATTATCAATGATGATGTTCAGCGGGCGACCGCAGAAATCATTACAATCATTAACAAACAAAATGAAGGAGTACTGCATGGCAGTTAAACCGATTTCCATTCGTGAAATGGAAAAACAATCAGATGATATTTTTGAAACAGTTGTTGTGATGTCCAAACGGGCGCGGCAGATTAACCAGAACCGCTTCATGGAACAGGCCATAAAAGATGCTGAAGAATTTGAATTGGGTGTATTGGATGAAATCCCGGCAGAACCCAAGGAAAATTATGAAGAGGAAACCAAGTCCGTTACCCAGGCCATGGAAGAGTTTCTGGATGGCGATTTGAAGTGGCAGACAGTACCAGAAGAAGAAATTTAACTATGTCACCCCGGGCTGATGATGTACGCCGCTACCTGCGGCAGACACAGGAACTGTTCGGGGATGAACTCTACCTAAACCTCCAACCTCAATCTCAATTACTGGATGAAAGTTTTGACACTGATCTTGCTGCGTTTGAGCAAGAGATTTGTACGTGCCAGAAATGTCCACTAGGACAAACCCGTAACAAATTCGTTTTTGGTGTTGGTGATCCCAACGCCAGCCTGCTCCTGGTAGGCGAAGCGCCCGGCGCAGAAGAAGACCGGCTGGGTGAACCCTTTGTAGGCCGCGCCGGAAAACTATTAGATAAGATCCTGGCTGCCATCGACCGCAACCGCCATAAGGATGTATACATCTGCAATGTGCTGAAATGCCGCCCGCCTAATAATCGTGACCCGCTTCGAGCTGAAGTAGATCAATGTGAACCGTATTTACTGCATCAAATTCATTTGATTAAACCGAAGCTCATTGTAGCTTTGGGACGAGTCGCCGGACAGACGCTTTTGAATGTGGATAAATCGTTGAAAAGTCTGCGCAATATATTTCATGATTATCACGGTACGCCACTGATGGTGACCTATCATCCAGCGGCACTTTTAAGAAACCAGGATTTGAAGCGGCCCACTTGGGAAGATTTCAAGACCATTAAAGATTTTTTAGAGCAGAGTAATTAAATGGCTGATGAATTACAGCAACCCCTAAACGTTCAACCGCAATCACCTGAAGCGGAACAGGCTGTATTGGGTGCCATGCTTGCCAGCAAAGAAGCAGTGAGTAAAGCACTGCAATGGCTCACGGCAGATCAATTTTACAAAGAAGCTCACAGCAAAATTTTCAGCTGTATGGCGCAATTGTTTAATGAAGGCCAGGAAATCGATACAGTTTCAATCGTAAACCAGCTCAAGAAGAATAAACAGCTGGAAAGCGTCGGCGGTGCCTACTATATCACAGGGCTTGTTGAGTCTGTTCCCTCCGTGGCGAATGTTGAAAATTACGCTAAGATCGTTCTGGAGAAAGCAATGCTGCGACAATTGATCATGATCTCCCACGGCTTATCCAAGGATGCTTATGATGATTCCCAAAGTGTTGACGAACTATTAGATCAGGCAGAGCAATCTATTTTTTCGATCTCGCAGCGACGGCTGCGCGGCGGTTTCCAGCATATTGACCCCATCCTCCATGAAGCATTTGAAAAACTCGATCAGATCCATTCCCGCTCTGGTGATGTAACTGGCATTCCTTCCGGTTTAGTGGATTTGGATGAACTGACCTCTGGTTTCCAGCAAGGAGAATTGATTATAATTGCCGGTCGTCCGGCTATGGGAAAAACATCTCTGGCTTTGTCGTTGGCCCGTAACGCTGCTGTGGATCATGGTCATGCAGTTGGCATTTTCAGTTTGGAAATGGCTAATCACCAATTGGCCCTGCGTTTATTATGTGCTGAAGCAAAAGTAGACAGTCATTTAGTGCGGACAGGAAAATTACCCAAAAAACAATGGCAGAACTTGAGTCTATCGGTTGGCATATTGGCTGAAGCTGCGATCTATTTGGACGATACACCGGCTATAAGTGTTTTGGAATTGCGTGCTAAGGCCCGCCGCTTGAAAGCAGAGCACAATATTGAATTACTTATTGTGGATTATCTGCAGCTTATGCAGGGACCAAGGGGAGTAGAAAACAGACAGCAGGAAATCTCTACCATTTCCCGATCCTTGAAAGCTCTGGCCAAAGAATTGGATATTCCGGTCATTGCTCTTTCCCAATTGTCCCGCGCTGTAGAGCAACGAGCGGAACACCGCCCACAATTATCAGACCTGCGGGAAAGTGGCGCCATTGAACAGGATGCGGATTTGGTGATTTTCCTCTATCGTCGATGGCTGTATTCCCAGGAAGATGAGGATAGGGGCAAGGCACAGATCATTATAGCTAAACACCGTAACGGACCTACGGGTTCATTGGATGCGGCGTTTATAGACCGCTTTGCCCGTTTTGAAAATTATGCGGCTATTGGTGATGAAATTGAAGCCGGGGTGCCTTTCTGATGCAAAATCCCTTATCCAGGTTTATTCCCCATCTTGTAGGTGAATATCCTAAACAATTCCTAGAATTGTATGAGCAGATTAATATTGCTGCTGATGATGAAAAAGAAAAAATCAAGCGCCTCCTCTGGGAGGCGTACGATTTTGGGATCACACATCACGAAGGCCAAAAACGTAAGTCCGGTGAGCCATACTTCAACCATTGTGTGGAAGTAGCCAAATTGCTGGCTGAATGGAAAATGGATCATATTACGGTTATCGGTGGATTACTCCATGATTCAGTTGAGGACACCGGCGCTTCCCTGGCAGACATTAGGGAAAAATTCGGTGAGGATATCACCAATCTTGTGGATGGTGTTACCAAACTGGGTGGTATCAAATTTACCAGCAGGGAAGAAAAACAGGCCGGTAATTTCATGAAAATGCTCTTATCCGTTGCCAAAGATTTACGGGTAATCATCATCAAGTTTGCGGATCGACTTCATAATATGCAGACTATTGAACATTTGCCTCGGCTGAAACAGCACCGCATTGCAGTGGAAACTCGTGATGTCTTTGTACCCTTATCTCACAGGCTGGGTATGGCCAAGGTCAAGTTCCGTTTGGAAGATCTGGTGTTCAAAACGCTTAAACCTAAAGAATTCAAGGACTTGGATTCAAAGATCAAATCGAGCCGTAAGGAACGTGAGAAATACATAAAATTATTATCGGACCCACTGCAAAAAGAATTAAACAAATTAGGCATTACAGCAGATATTTATGGCAGAGTTAAATCCCATGCGTCTATTTATGGTAAGATGGTTAAGCGAGATAAAAAGTTTAAAGAAATCTATGATCATTTGGCCATCCGGATTATTGTAGAAAAAGTTGAAGACTGTTATTTGGCTCTGGGCATTATCCATAATCAATGTACGCCGGTCCAGGAGCGGTTCAAGGATTTTATCGCTTCTCCAAAATCGAACGCCTATCAATCTATTCATACAACAGTTGTTGGCCCGAATGGAAAATTGATGGAAATACAGATTCGTACTCATGAAATGGAAGCAACGGCAGAAATTGGTGTTGCTGCACACTGGCAATACAAGGAAGGCAGCATCAAATTGAAAGATGTGGACTCACATGTAAAATGGCTGCGGGAATTGGTGGATATTTTGCAGTCTGAATCTTCCGATCCCAAGGAGTTCATGAATCTTTTAAAGATCGATCTTTTTAGAGATGAGATATTTGTTTTTACACCCAATGGAGATTTGGTACAACTACCCCTTAAATCCACGCCGATTGATTTTGCGTTTCAGGTGCATACAGAAGTGGGGTTGCATTGCCTCGGTGCAAAAGTGAACCAGAAGATTGTTCCGTTGAACACTAAACTTCAAAATGGCGATGCCATTGAAATCATTACCAGCAAAACACAAAAACCCAGTTACGGCTGGCTAAATTTTGTTGTTACGACCAAAGCCAGGACGCATATAAAAAAAGCGCTGGTTAAACAGCAATTTGAAGAAAGCATTGCACTTGGCCAGGAGATTTTGACTAAGACGTTGCGCCGTATGAAAATGAAAGCTATGTACAACGAAATCGAAGGATCTTTTAAAAAGTTCGGATTTAATAAGGTTGAACAATTGCTGGAAGCCATTGGCAAAGGTGATTTAACCATTCGAGATATACTGCACAAAATCAATCCAGAAAAAGAAGAAGCTCTGGATAAGGATACTCCCGAAGCAGAAACACGCTTTTTTGATTTTGCCCGTTCGAAATCTAAGGGTATTAAGCTGCAGGGAATTTCCAACTTAATGGTCTCTTTTGGAAAATGCTGTAATCCAATTCCCGGTGATCAAATGATCGGCTTTGTGACCAGGGGCCGAGGTATTACAGTGCATCGGACAGATTGCAGAAGCTTACCGTTATTGAGTAAGGAATCTGACAGGCTTGTTCCGGTTGAATGGGATGTTGATAAAAAAGATCTGTCCAATGTGCGTTTAAAAGTAGTGGGAGAAGACCGCAAAGGTATGTTGAATGATTTGACTGATTGCATCAACAAATCTGATATAAATATCGTCAGCGTGGATTCCAAAGTAAAGGATGCCATTGCTTCAACATATTTTATTCTTCAAGTTAACAACAGGCGGCAGCTGGAACGCGTCATCAAAAAAATGGGCAAAGTAACTGGTGTGGATTTCATCGAACGGACCGGTCAGTCCGTATAATCTATTTATAATAAAATATTATGCACCGCATCCTTGGTATTGATTACGGAGAAAAACGTGTCGGTTTAGCTCTTTCGGATCCAATGCACATGATTGCTTCTCCTTATAAAACTATCCCAAATAATCCTGATCTAATTGTAGCTATCCAATCCATAATGAAAGCTGAAATTGTTGAAATTGTTGTTGTTGGATTGCCAAAAGGAATGAAAGGACAGGAAACAGCACAGACAAAACATGTGACCAGTTTTGTTGAAAATCTCAATCAAAATGATATAAAAGTAGAATTGGTAGATGAACGATTGACGTCTATAAGCGCCAAAAAAGCATTGGTGGAGCAGGGCATAAAGACAGGGCATAATAAAGGACTCATTGATCAGACTGCAGCAGCTATTATTCTCCAGCAATATTTAGATAGTCAACAATAATGAAGCTGAACAATTACCCTGATTGGGCGCTGGCCATCCTTTCAGGAATATTGGTAGGTGTGTCTTATTTACCCATCCCGGCTAGATTTTTAATTTATATTGGATTGGTACCCCTTTTACATATCTGGCTGAATAAAAGCGTTAAAACCAGTGCGTCTATGTCATATTTAGCTGCTGTCACCGCTCACACAATCGCCTTTTACTGGATAGGTTTGAATCAAGGTGCGACAGTATTCATCGCATTTTTATCTTTAGTTGCTGCCGTTTTTTACCTGGGCATATTTTGGGTTTTAGTTGGCATTGCTATTTCATTTTTACAAAAACAATTAAAAATAGGTTTAATGATGTTTCCCTTTGTTTGGATCACCATGGAAACTATCCGCAGTTTCGGGTCCATGGGTTTTCCCTGGGGTGATCTGGCGTTGACTCAAGTTTCAATATTACCCATGATTCAAACAGCTGACATTACCGGAACTGCCGGGATTACATTATTTATCTGCCTCCTAAACGGATTATTTTATTTGGCTTTGTCTGCAACTCGGCCAAAACAATATATTTTGGGGGCAATCGTATTGTGGGGTATCGTTTTTGGAATTGGTTCATGGCGTCTTAATGCAGTGGAAATAAAATCCATTGCATCAGACTTTTCAGTCGCTGTCATCCAGCCTAATGTGAATCCTGTACAAAAATGGGACCGCTCTTTCCGCGCTGAACTTATTGCGCTCATGGATTCATTAACGGTAGAGGCGATGGCATCGCAGCCGAACCTTGTATTATGGCCTGAGTCGGCTCTGCCGGTATATTTGCGTACATCTCCGGTACGAAAACAGATCCAGGCCCATGTTAAAAAAAATAAAATACCAATATTATCCGGGACTGTAGACGTGGAAACACTTAAAGATAGAAAACATTATTATAATGGTTCGATTCTGCTGAATATTGATGGTTCACATGAAATGTATCATAAAATCCACCTGGTACCTTTTGCAGAGTATGTACCATTATCATATAAATTTCCGCAATTAAAGGAATTAAATTTTGGTCAAGGGAACTTTGATCACGGCAGTGAATACACCATATTTAATGTTGATGATAAGCGTTTTGGTAACATGATCTGCTATGAATCCAGTATCCCAAGGATAGCGAAAAAATTCGTTGTATCAGGAGCAGATTTTCTTACCATCCAGACCAACGATGCTTGGTCCGGCGATTCTCCCGGCGCATACCAGCATTTTGCTCTGGCTCAATTAAGGGCTGTAGAAAATAGAGTGCCCGTCGTGCGTAGTGCCAATACAGGAATTTCCGGGATTATTGCTCCTTCGGGGAAAGCAGAACAAGAACTAGCGTTTTATGAGCAGGGCATTATTTTTGGATCATTAACGTTTCTTGCACAAGATTGGTACACTACCAGTGGTGATGTATTCGCTCTGATGTGTATTCTTATTGGTTTAGGATTAGTCATTTGGGAATGGGTAAGAAAACAGTCATAATCTTTTCGCTTTTCTGCACTATAGCCTTTGGTCAAAACAGCAATGGCTTAAGTCCGATGGTCAAATCTTTTTTACTGCCTGGCTGGGGAGAGTATGCCCTTGAAAAACCGAACCGTGGACGAATATTCATCCTTTCAGAAACTGCATTATGGACATCATTTGCCGGAGCGTTGATCGTTAGCAATAATTATACTGACCTCTTTCAGGCATATGCTGCTGATTATGCCGGAGCTGAAACCAGTGGAAAAGATAGACAATTTTGGGTGGATGTTGGCAATTATGAATCATTGAACGGCCACAATGAAGAACACCTGCGCTTTCGGGATTATGATGCAATTTATCCAATGAATAGTGAATGGCACTGGGAATGGACTTCCGAAGAAAAACGCCTTCAATACCGCGATTACAGGGTCGCCAGTGATACATGGGCTCTAGGCGCTAAATTCATTGCCGGCAGTATCGTAATGAATCATATCGTTTCAGCCATCGATGCACTTTATCTTCAGCGCATCTCCCAGATCGAGGCTGTATCTATGCAGCCCTTGATTAATATGGAAAACGGTTATTCCGGTTTAACTCTTGCCATACAGTTTTAAGCCATGTCAGCGTTAATTAAACAGCCGTTGATCAGACTGTGGCTGTATTTATCATTTTCAACTGCAGTATTATTAAGCCCAACATTGTTTCACTGGTTGGGTTATGGGTTGCTATTCATTTTCATTGCATTGATTGAAAATGTCTCAATCATCAGAATTATTAGATCTTTGAGATCATTTTTCTTTTTTCTGCCGGTCATGATTGGCTTTTACTTTATTATTTCAATAATCATGACACAGTCAACGCTTTTTCAAATATTTGTTGAAATTGGGACTGCCATGATTAAGTTTATTTTGGTGATGGCAATTATGAATATGTATACCATTGGTTCTGGAACAGGTTCTGTTTTCCAGGCACTGCGCAGTATTTGGGTACAATTCAATAAACCATGGAGAAAAGTAGAGGACTGGTTTTTGTTTATGGAAATGACATTACGTTTTTATCCCTCATTGCAGCGCGATTGGAGCCGCTGGCAGGGGATTCATAAAGCACTTGGTTTGAATGTTGAAAAAGGAAGAATTCAGCGCTGGAAAGAAACTGCCCGGCAATTACCCGGCATGATCATGATCCATTTACACAGAGCCGATGATATTGCCTGTGCAATGACCCTGCGCGGCTACGGACGGCAAATACCCCGGGGGGTCGCCCAGCCAATTCCATTTACTAAAGCGCATTTTTTCATATTGCTTATCATTTCATTTATATTTATTACACTGCATAACATTGCCCAGATTTAAAATACAAATACAATACGACGGTTCTGCTTACCACGGCTGGCAGGTGCAAAAGTCAGACCGGTCTATTCAGGAAGAATTAGAAAATGCTTTATCAATTTTAACTAAAGGTGAAAAGATTAATGTTATTGGTTCAGGCCGAACGGATAGCGGTGTCCACGCACTGCGGCAGATAGCTCATTTTGATTGGGAGACAGACATGGCCACTTGTGATATAATACCAGCCCTGAATGGCAATTTACCGGAAGATATTCGGATAAACGATTGTGCCGTTGTCTCCGGCGTTTTCCATGCTAGGTTTTCAGCCGTTAAACGGCAGTATGTATATCACTGCCGGACCGATGAATACATTTTGGACCGCAATACAATCTGGCAGACAGGCCCGCTTGATTTAAATCGTCTCAATGAGCTGGCGGATAAAATAGTTGGGGAACATAATTTCACTTCATTTTCAAAATTCAATCCTGAAATAGAAAACCGTGTCTGTAACATTTATTTATCTGAATGGTCGAATGAAAGTGGAATCGTAAATTACAGGGTAGCGGCAAATCGGTTTTTACACCACATGGTGCGCTACCTCGTTGGGACGATGGTTGAAGTTACGCGTAAAAAAATGACCAAATTAGAATTTGAAGAAATATTAAATAATCCTCAGGAAAATGTACAGATTTACAAAGCACCACCCCAGGGACTGTTTTTAGAAAAAGTTGAGTATGATGGTGCGGATATATTTTAGCATTATTATAACTGTGTCCATGTTATGTGGTCAGTGGGAGGTCGAAGCTTCCCGACATACTGCTATAACACGAGCCATCGAATCTGTGGAACCTGCCGTTGCATCCATCAGTGTTGTGCAGATACAAGATGTTTATAATCCTTTCACCCGCGACCCCTTCTTTGATTTTTTCTTCCCTGAACGCAGTCGGAAAAGGGAAGTCCATAGTTCAGGTTCCGGTGTTGTCATCAGTCCTGATGGTTATGTTTTAACCAATTATCACGTCATCGAAAATGCCACGGAAGTGATAGTTACACTGCCCGGAGGTGAGGAATTTGAAGCAGAGATTATTGGTACAGATTATATTACTGATCTGGCCCTGTTAAAATTGAATGGTAGAAACTTTCCGTATGCAACTTTAGGTGATTCCTACGATCTGATTATTGGTGAATGGGTCATTGCCCTGGGAAATCCATTTGGACTTTTTGATATCAGCAAACAGCCCACAGCCACGGCAGGGATCATCAGTGCTGTGAATATGGATTTCGGTCCTCAAAAAGGCCGGGTATACAAGGACATGATCCAAACTGACGCAGCCATCAACCGCGGAAACAGCGGCGGACCATTGGTGAACAGCATGGGGGAAGTGATCGGCATAAATACATTTATTTATACTGCCTCTCAATTTACTGAAGGAAGTATTGGTATCGGATTCGCCATTCCCATCAATTTGGCAAAAGATATTGCTGAAGAATTAAAAGTTTCGGGGAAAGTAGACAGAAGTTTTTCCACGGGACTGGCTGTTGAACGACTGACTGCTGAAGTTGCAGAATATCTGAACGTACCATTCACAAAAGGCGTTATTGTAGTGGAAGTGGAAGCAGGCAGCAATGCTGAAAAAGCAGGAGTAGAGATCGGTGATATTATTTCAGCTGTCAATGGACAGAAGATCAGCAGTTCACGGGAAATTTTAAAGATCATTAAAGAAAGTGACCTGCGTTCCGGAAACCGCATTAAGCTTACGCTCTATAGAGACGGCAAAACATTGACAAAGTATATAATCCTGGCGAGAGTACAATAATGCTGGCTCCTGAAGGAAGAAAAATACTGGTAGGGCTCATGGTCGTTACCTTTGTTTGCGGTGTCACGGGGTATGGCTATGAAATGTCATACCTGAAAGTGTTCTACTATATTTTCGGGTTGCTATTCGTTTTCAGCCTCAATTTTTTCCGTGATCCAAAACGCATAACACCTACAGGTGAAAATCTCCTCATTGCACCAGCCGATGGTAAAGTTGTGTTAGTCAAAAATGTAGATGATGATGTAGTGGGTAAAGCGAAACAGGTATCCATATTTTTAAATGTTTTCAATGTTCATTCCAATAAAATGCCTATTGGCGGAATCGTGGAAAGTGTAGACTATAAAAAAGGTGAATTCAAAGCTGCTTTTAATCATAGTGCCAGTGATGTGAATGAACAAGCGATTGTTGTATTATCCCGCGGTAACCAAAAAATCAAGATTAAGCAGATTGCCGGAATCATTGCTCGACGTATTCATTGTTATGCAAAGGTAGGTTCATCAGTTAAAACGGGCGAACGTTTTGGTTTTATAATGTTTGGCTCTCGTACCGATCTCATCGTACCTTTCAATTCTGTAGTCAATATTAAGGTTGGTAACAAAGTAACGGGAGGCATGACCATTATTGGTCATTTCTCCCCTTGAATATGAAGCAAAAAGGTAAAAAGCGTCGATTCATTCCCAATCTCATCACTGTGATAAACATGTTTCTGGGGTTCATGGGTATTGTTATGATGATCAAAGGTGACCCCATACGCGGCGGCTGGCTGATCCTGTTTGCCGGTTTATGTGATGCAGCCGATGGTAAACTGGCCCGGATGCTGGGTATTCCCACCAAATTTGGCGTGGAATTCGATTCCTTTGCGGATACAGTATCATTTTGCGCCGCACCATCATTATTGGTCTATACTGTTTATGTAGAAGGACTTCCACTATTGTTTGGCGGTTTGATCGCTTTTACGCCATTATTATTTGGGACGATTCGACTGGCACGATTCAATATTATGCAGGAAGATGATCCAAAATCATTTTTCACTGGTCTCCCCACACCAATCAATGCAATCATTATTGTCAGCTATATGTTGTTCAACCATCAGGTTTTTGGTGAAATGGGTGATCCGCGCATTGCACTGCCTATGATTGTAACGTTAGGTTTTATGATGGTAAGTCCTGTACGCTTTGCAAAATTTCCACTTTTATCTTTTAAAAAGGGCAAGTCAAATACACTGCAGCTCATCGGCGTGGTTTTGCTTATAACCAGCGCCATCTTATGGAAAGGGATTGTGCTATTTCCTATCATGTCATTTTATGTTCTGTGGAGTACCGTCAAGTGGATGATCGACCACAACCGCTTTGAAGAAGAAGTCAACATTCAAAAATAATGGCTAAACGTTCAATAGCACTCATTACAATTACATTGTTTGTAGGCGCCATGGCCGGTACGTTAACAGGGGAGTTATTAGGATTGATCCTTCCTGAAGGCGTTGTAAAAGATTTTTTCCTGACGAGTGTATCCTTTGACCTTGGCAGCTTGGCAGGGCATGAAAATGGTGTAATCGTATTAGATATGATTATGTTTACAATACAATTCGGGCTAGCCATTAAAATGAATTTCACCAGCATAATCGGTTTGGCCGGTGCATACTACTTCCTGCGATATTTAAGATGAGTGTTGTAAATTTCAGGGATAAAATTTTATAAAACGGAGATTTTTATGGAGTACACATTAATTCAAGCAGCCTTTGGTTATTGGGAATTACTGCTTATCCTTTTGGTTGTTTTATTACTATTCGGCGCCAAGAAACTGCCGGAATTGGCTCGTTCATTGGGTAAGGCTTCGAAGGAATTCAAGGCCGGCGCCGATGAAGTGAAGCGGGAAATTGAAGATGCCGCTTCTTCAGTAGAAGATGATAACGAAAACTAGTAATTAAATTCTTATTACGGGCATTCGTCCGTTATTTCACGATTAGAAACAATTCTTATCCACTTGCGTATAGAATTTCATATCGGTATGCGTAACAAGGTATAATGATATTTTTTGAACATCCATGGATTCTATTGGGATTACTCATTATCCCAGCTTATTTCATTTGGCAAAAACGACAAGGCTGGAAACATGAAGGCACCATGCGTATTGCATCATTACAGTTGATCCCGGATGCATTTCGCAAGCGGGGAAATGCCAAAATTCTATTTATTAATATTCTTAAAGTTATAACTGTATCTTTAATAATAATTGCTCTTGCACGACCAAGGATTGTAGAAAGTATCCAGGAAAAAAATGTGCAGGTTGTAGATATGATTATGGTGCTGGATATATCCAGTTCCATGCTGGCGGAGGACTTTAATCCCAATCGCTTGGAAGCAGTAAAGCGCACTGCAAAGACCTTCATCCAGAACAGGGAAGAGGACCGTATTGGACTCTTGGTCTTTGCCGGGGAATCATTCATTCAATGTCCCCTGACGGTGGATAAGAATGTATTGCAGAATTTGCTGAAAGATGTACGCATTGCCGACAGGGAAGTTGACGGAACTGCCATCGGTATGGCGATTGCCAATGCGACCAATCGTCTCCGCTTCAGCGAAGCCGAGAGCAAGGTTATGATTCTCCTGTCTGATGGCAGTAATAATGCCGGGGAATTGGATCCGCTTACAGCTGCTGATTTGGCCAGCCAGTTTGATATTCGTATTTATACCATCGGCGCCGGAACAAACCAGTCCGTGTCTTTTATTCCCAATAGAGGTTATATCCGTAATGAGATCGATGAGAAAACGTTGAGAGCTATTGCCGATCGCACCGGGGGGAAATATTTCCGGGCCACCGATGAGAATATGCTGGTGAATATTTATGATGAAATTGATGAATTGGAAAAAACCGAGATCCAGGTGAAGGAATATACCCAATACAAAGAGCTTTTCGGCTGGCTCCTCATTCCCGCTTTGATGCTGGGATTGTGTTATGAAACACTAGACCGATCGGTTTTTCGGAGACGAACGTGATTCATTTTCGTTTTCCATTCATTCTATTGCTTTATGTTCCACTCTTGCTCATGTGGTTAACGTGGACTGTCCGACAAATATAATACAACTCACTGTTCAGCCAAATTGACGGCGCTCTCGAGGAGAATCTATTTCAGCGGGTTGATTTTGGTCGAATTCGCTGGCAAAAGCGTTTAGGCGTGTATGGGCTAATATTATTGGTTTTTGCCGCTTCCGGACCCCAGATCGGTACGCGCTTGGCACCTGTGGAGCGGAAAGGTGTCGACCTTGTCTTTGCCATAGATGTATCCCAGAGCATGGACGCAGAAGATGTGAAACCCAATCGACTGGAAAAAGCCAAGTTTGAGATTAGCCAAATGATCCGTAAGCTGAAAGGCGACCGAGTGGCGTTGGTGGTCTTTGCCGGCTCCAGTCATTTATATTTACCTCTCACCACCGATTATGAAGCAGCCCAATTATTTTTGGACGGTATCGATACAAAATTAATCCCAACTCAAGGAACGGACTTGAGCACGGCTATTAAAACAGGATTGTCGGCATTTACCGAGGAGAGCGAGCATTATAAAGTTTTCGTTCTGGTGACGGACGGTGAGGACCACGAAGGAACGGCTATCAGTTTGGCGGAAACGGCCAGCAACCAAGGTATGATTATCCATACTGTCGGTGTGGGTACTGAAACCGGCTCGCTGATTCCTCTCATCGAAAAGGATGGTTCCCGGGAATATAAGCGGGACCGCCAGGGAATTCTCGTTACGTCTGTTTTGAACGAAGGCTTGCTCCGGGATATTGCCCGCGCCGGTGATGGCGTATTTGTCCGTTTTGACAACCGTGCTGCCAGTCATCGGGAAATCATGAATGCCATTGATACCATGGAAAAGCGCACCATCCAGTCCCATGTTTATGCTGAATTCGAGGACCGCTACCAGTCATTCGCATTTCTTTCATTTCTGTTCTTATGTGTGAGTATAATACTGCCTACACGAAAAAAAGAAGAAAGCACTTGGAGGGGACGAATTGTATAAGATCTTTATATTTGTCTTTGCAGGAATGGTATTTGCCCAGGACGACGGCCTGAAGGCCTACCGGAATGGAGATTACGAACACGCTCGCCATTATTACGAATCCATCCTGGAAGAAAAGGATGAGGATGCCGCAGCTCAATTTGGCCTGGGAACCACTGCGTTTCAGCAGCAGGATTTCCAAGGGGCGCTGGATGCCTTTCAATGGGCCTTGGAAACAGAAGATAAAGAATTGCGATCCAAGGCCTATTACAACATGGCCAATACCCTGGTTAATCAAAAGATGAATGAGGAAGCACTGGTGTTTTACCGCAAAGCACTGGAATTAAATCCCGGGGATAAAGACACAAAACACAATTACGAAATGTTACGCTATCAGCAGCAGCAGGAGCAACAACAGCAAGGCAAGAGTGAAGAAAACCAGCAGCAACGACAAGGTGAAGATCAACAACAAGAGAACGAAGGCGAAAAGAAAGAGGAACAGCAAGAGCAGCAACAGTTGGAACAAAGCGAACAGGAGCAGCGAGAACAGCAGGAACAAGAGCAACAAGAACTAGCTCAGGAAGACCCGGAAAAACAGCAGGATCTTCAGCACGCTCAGGCTATTTTAGACGCCCTGAAAAAGGATGAAAAAGTGAATCAAAAGCGACAGATGGCCAAAGTACCGTCTAAAAAACTGGAGAAAGACTGGTAATGCGGGTCTTTTTCTCAATCATTTTATTATTTCAATTAGTATCCGGACAGTCTGTGACAGCGTCCGTAGATGTGAATCAACTGGCGGTGAACGAGACCTTTACGTTTAAAATCGAAGCCAAAGACGCGAATAATATGCCCCGCATAAACCTGGCGCCATTGGAGAAAAATTTTACCATAATCAGCGGTCCTGCCCAGCAAACCAGCTACCAATGGATCAATGGCAAAGCCACCTCCAGCAAAACGCTTACCTGGACGCTGGTGCCCAATCAAAAAGGACAATTGACAATACCCGCTTTAACTGTGACTGTTGATGGGAAAAAGCTGAAAACAAAGCCCATTCGCATGAATGTAAAAGGAAGTGGGCAGGTCGTGAATAAAGATGAATTATTTTTACTGGCGGAAATTGACCAAGATGAAGTGTATGTCGGCGAGCAGGTCACGGTTACCTATAAATTGTACACAAGAGTGCAAATGAGCCTGGAAGATATTAAATATCCGGAGAGTGTGGGTTTCTGGACAGAAGAATTATCGGTCCCGCGCCCTCCAAGGTTTAACCAAACTACCATTAATGGTGTTCTTTATAATGTAGCGACGCTGTATAAAGTGGCGCTTTTCCCCACGAAAACAGGCGAGTTGGAATTAACTCCCATGACGGTGCGTTGCAATGTTCAAATTCAGAAAAAGCGGAAAAGACAGCGCAGTATATTTGACGATCCCTTCTTCAATAATTTTTTCAATGAAACTGTACAAAAGGTGCTGCGTACTGAATCGAGAAAAATTCGTGTAAAACCTTATCCTGCCGGTCAACCAGCAAACTTCACCGGTGCAGTGGGTGAATTCAAGCTTGCTGCATCCGTAGATACCGATAAGGTCAAGGCCAATGAAGCGGTGACTTATTATGTAGAATTGCAAGGCACGGGAAATTTGAATATGTTCAGCCTGCCAAAGTTGGATTTCCCGGAAACGATGGAAGTTTTCCCACCCACAGCATCCTTCGAACAGAAACAACTTTGGGATCAATTCACCGGTAATATGAAATGGGAATACATTCTTATTCCACGTCAGGCCGGTAAAGTATTTTTACCGCGCATTGAATTGGCATATTTTAATCCCAAAGACGAACAATTTCATTCCATCAGTTCCCGTTCTGTTGAATTGAACATTTCCCCGGCAAAAGATCAACTTACGTCCGGTACATCAGGATTCACCAAAGAAGAGATCGCACTGCTAGGCCAGGACATTCATTACAACGTGACTTCACCGCGGTCATGGATCGAGCGGGGCAGCAGAGGCATTCCTATCTGGGTTTGGACCAGCTATATTTTGGCAGCCGGACTCTTTTTAGCTCCCGTTACATTTACTCGCTATCAGCAGCAGCGCATTGCCACCACCGGCCAGCGCATGTCCCACAGAGCATTAAAACGAGCATTAAAGTCACTGCAAACGCAATCCAGTATTGAAAATGTTGCTTTCACTGTTTACACATATTTGAAGGAACGCTGGCAGTTGAAAACGGATAAAATGGATCCCCTTTTTGTTGAGCAGGAATTAAACGGAATTATACCACCGGAAGAATTAGAGGAATTAATACAATTATTAAAGGATTGCGATGCCGGGCGTTATTCACCCGAAACAATGACGGATCAAGATATCGCCGGAACGGCGGGAAAATTGCTTAAAAAAATGGACAGCCACGCATGAAAATTATTTATTTAGCATTGCTGGTTTCTAACTTGTTTGCAGCAAATGCGGACAGTCTGTTTGTGCAGGGAAATTATTATTTCGATGACGAAAAATATATCCAGGCTGCTCGAACCTATGAGCGTATGTTGATTTCGGTGGAACATGCAGATCTGTATTATAACCTGGGGAATGCTTACTACCGCATGGGCGAAGTGGGGCACGCTGTGTGGGCCTATGAAAAAGGGCTGCAGTTTGAACCGCGGAATCGTGATCTCAAGCATAACCTGGACTTCACCAATACGAGAGTGAAAGACCGCATAGATATTCCGGAAGGATTTGTATTTTTGAATTGGTATCGCGCTTTTAAGAATTCCCAGACAGTGAATGATCTGCTTATTTGGGGAAGTGTTTTTCTTTTGCTGGTTGGGCTGGTCTATGCTTTGGGACAATTTAGATTTCTGGGTCGTCAATCAACTTTAAGACTGCAAACTGCTTTTGTTATTTTTACCATTCTTGCTCATGGAATTTGCTTGGATAAATATTGGGATGTGACAGGTATTGAAGAGGGGGTTATTCTATCATCAACAGTGAATGTGTATTCCGTGCCTGCGGTGCGGGATGAAATGATCGTTTTCAAAATTCATGAAGGATTGAAAGCAGAGATCACACAAGTCCAGGATAATTGGATTGAAATTATTTTGCTGGATGGCAAGAAAGGCTGGATACCCATTAATACAATACGACCGCTTACATGAAAAGATTAATACCTCTTTTAATTATATCTTTTGTGCTGGGACAAGAGATTGATCTCAAAAAGATTTTTGATCCCAACAAACATCGTGATGTCCAGCCCAAATGGCCGGTGATTATTAATAATGTTTTGCCGGGAGACAATGCTATTGATTCCATTTTAGCGGCAGATACGGTTCATTGGGTTACCGATGGTTTTCGAGTACAGGTATTGGCTTCAAATTCCATAACAAAAGCAGATTCATTAAGTAACATTTTAAATTCTACTTTGGAAGATTCTGTATATGTTGTGTATGAAACACCCAATTATAAAGTGCGCATTGGTGATTACGTGGTCAGGGAAGACGCCGATAAAATGCGTCAGAACCTTCATAAAATGGGCTACCGTTCTGCCTGGGTGATCCGTACGCGGATCACACCGCAACGGACGGGAATGATCATTCGGATAGGAAATTAGTATGTTTCATTGTTTCCCATATAGGAAACAACCCTTCAGCCGTTTTAATTTTTTGATTCAATTTTAACTGAGATTCAGAGGAAATATGTCCGGTCATAGCAAATGGGCTACTATCAAACACAAGAAAGCCGCCACTGATGCCAAGCGTGGCAAGATATTCACCACCATTATTAAAGAAATTACCATAGCTGCCCGAGAGGGCGGTGGAGATCCGGAAAGCAATCCTCGATTAAGGCAAGCAATCGCCAATGCAAAATCGGCAAATATGCCATCTGACAATATTACTCGTGCCATCAAAAAAGGAACGGGTGAACTCCCCGGTGTCAATTACGAAGAAACGATCTATGAGGGTTACGGGCCAGCAGGTGTGGCTATCATGATGGCATGTTTGACGGATAATAAAAAACGCACCGTTGCTAATATTCGTCATCTTATTACAAAATATGGCGGTAACCTTGGGGAAAATGGTTCTGTGTCATGGATGTTTGATAAAAAAGGACAGATCACGCTTAAAGCCAATAGTGTTGATGAGGAAAAAGTATTTGAAGATGCTTTGGAGGTCGGCGCAGAAGATTTTGAAGTCGATGGGGACTTCATCATTATTTCCACCGATCCGTCTGATATCATGTCTGTTCTTGATGCGTTGGAAGAAAAAGGCTATGAAGTCGAATCCGCCAATATTGACATGGTGCCAAAGAATCTGCAGAATGTCGATAGTGATAAGGAACAGTCTGTCATTACACTTCTAGAAGCACTAGAAGACCACGATGACATTAAAGCAGTTTTTACCAATTTCGATACCGAGAACTAATGCGCGTTATAGGTTTTGATCCTGGAATAAATGTGACTGGATTTGGAATCTTGGACTATAACAAGCGCAATGCCAAGGCTCATGGCTACGGTGTTATCAAACCGCCGCAAAAAAACCCGCTGCAAGATCGTTTGAAATATCTTCACGAAGAAACCATGAAATTGTTAAAAGATTTCAATCCGGATGTGGTAGCAGTGGAAGATACATTTTATCACAAAAACTTTAAATCAGCCCTAATGCTCGGTCAAGCGAAGGGAGTGATCATTTTGGCCGCTGCAAGAAATGATATTGTCTGCACGGAATTCGCTCCGAAAAAGGTGAAGCAGTCGGTAGTAGGCAACGGCAGTGCAACGAAGCAACAAGTTCAGTATATGGTAAAGAATATTTTGAAATTGAAGGAAATCCCAACACCCTTTGATTCATCTGACGCACTGGCGGTGGGGCTGTGTTATATCAATCAACAGCAATTTGTCCAATGATCGATTCCATAAAAGGTAAACTATTTTATAAGTATCCAACCCACGTTGTGCTGGATATGAATGGTATACGTTTGAAGCTCTCAATTACCGTTGCCACATACAATGAATTACCTGAAAAAGGTCAGGATGCAGAACTGCTTACATATCTGAATGTCCGTGAAGACCTACTGGAGCTATACGGCTTTATCGATAATGAACAGCGTAATATGTTTATGATGCTGAATACAATCAGCGGTATTGGTCCCCGATCGGCTATGAATATACTTTCCGGATCGAATCCAAAAGAATTCAAGAAGAACATTATCGCCGGTGATGTAAAATCATTGACGGTGATTCCCGGCATCGGACCCAAAACTGCCAAACGGATCATTGTGGAGTTGAAAGAAAAATATGTCGATCAGGATGATGATAATTTGGATTTCATGTTCGTTGCCGAGGACGGTATGGCCGGTGATGCAATTATTGCTTTAATGTCACTGGGATATAAGAGGAGGCAAGTCAACCAGGCAATACGGCAACTGGAAAAAGCTGGAGAACTGGAGGGCAGTATTGAAGAGATTATTAAAAAAGCTCTCGTTAAAATTTAAGGATTTCCATGAAAATCGCAACACGTATTAACCGTCTGGGTACAGAAACGGCTTTTGCCGTTTCTGCACAGGCTCGAAAATGGGCTGCCAAGGGAAACAAAATATATCCATTTCATTTGGGTGATATCAATCTTTCAACACCACTGAACATTGTGGAAGCTGCCAATAAATACATTGTCGATGGAAAAAACGGCTATTGCCCTGCAGAAGGAATATTGCCACTACGTGAAGTTCTGGCTGATGATGTAGGCATTAAAAGGGGAGTACATTTTGATCCGGAAAATGTTTCTGTTCAACCAGGCGGGAAACCCACTATTGGCAAATTCATTCAAGCGGTTATGAATCCCGGGGATGAAGTGCTTTATCCAAATCCCGGTTATCCCATTTACGAAAGCCAGATAGAATATCACGGCGGTATTGCTGTGTCTTATCGTTATGATGAAACGGATACTGGTTTTGCTATTGATATTGAGAAATTAAAAACTTCAGTTACGGATAAAACCACAGCCCTGATCTATAATAATTATAATAATCCCATTTCCGCAGAATCTTCGCGAGAAGAAATGGAAGCACTGGCCCAAATAGCTATTGAGCATGATCTATGGGTGTTGAGCGATGACGCTTATTATGAGATGCTTTATGATACGGAACCGCAATCCATCGTAAATATTCCCGGAATGCAGGAAAGGTCGGTGATCTTATATACATTTTCTAAAAAATTTGCCATGACCGGCTGGCGTATAGGGGCATCCATTGGTCCGGAAAATGTGATCAAAGTGATCAATCAATTGAATGTAAATGATGAATCCTGTACCAATCATTTTCATCAATGGGCTATGGTAGAAGCGGTGACTGGCGATCAATCTGGTGCAGAGGCTATTTTGGGTGAATTGCGTAAAAGAAGGGATGCAGCATCAACAGGACTTAATGCTATTGATTGTCTTAATGTAGCCAAACCGGAATGCACATTTTATTTATTTCCCAATGTCACAAACATCATGAAACGTAAAGGGTTTTCAAAAATAGGTGAACTTCAAGAAGGAGCATTGCACAATTCAGGCGTCTCTTTTTGTACTCGCGAACATTTTGGGCGTCCTCAAAATGGGGAAACAGAATTTTATATTCGCTTTGCGTATTCGGGTATCACTGTGGAGGATATCACTGAAGGGATGGGTAAACTCAAAGAGTACTTCGAATCAAGTAATTGATTTATAAATGCAAACACTACTATATCAAAAACACATCGATCTAAATGCACGGATGGTAGACTTTGCGGGGTATCAGATGCCAATCCAATATTCTGGAATTGTTCAAGAGCATTTGTCTGTACGTAATTCATGTGGAATATTTGATGTGTCCCATATGGGTGAATTCATGGTCAGTGGAGAGAATACTGAAGCGTTTTTAAATCGTATGACTGTGAATGATATAACAATTCTGGATGCGGGCGATGCCCAGTATTCGGCCATGTGCTACGATGATGGTGGTATTGTGGATGATATTGTAGTATATCGATATAATGATTGGTTCATGATGGTAGTGAATGCTTCAAATTTGGAAAAAGATTTTATGTGGCTGAATAAGCATAAACCGGATGATGTAGAACTTGTTGATGTAAGCGCAGAAACTGGGCTTATTGCCTTACAGGGTCCGGATTCGAGATCAATTCTACAGAAAGCGGTAAAAGAGGATATTTCTGATATTTCGTTTTATACATTCATCGTAAGCAAAGTGGGTAGCGCCAGCGCCACCATCGCCCGGACGGGTTACACCGGTGAATTGGGTTTTGAGATTTATGCCGATAATGATTCCATTCAACATATCTGGGATACTATCATGAATGTTGGAGGAATAACACCTTGTGGACTTGGATGTCGGGATACATTGCGGATGGAGATGAAATTTTGTCTTTATGGTAATGATATTGATGAAACAACAAATACTATCGAAGCCGGGCTTGGTTGGATCACCAAAACGCATAATAAAGATTTTATAGGAAGAGATGCGGTTATTTCAGCGAAAGAAAATAAAACTCGGTATTTAGCTGCATTTGAAATGGTGGATAGGGCAATTCCAAGGAAAGGCTATACGATTTTTGCAGACGGAAAAGAAGTGGGTGTTGTTACCAGCGGAACTCATTCTCCATCCTTACAAAAGGGGATTGGACTTGGCTTTGTACAGTTTGGTAAACATAAATCCGGAATGGAACTAGAGATTGATATTCGAGGAAAAATGATGAAAGCCGTTATCGTGAAACCTCCGTTTTATAAAAATGGAACCGCACAGTTATGAGATCGATTTTAGTTACAGGCGGCTGTGGATTTATTGGGTCACATCTAATTGACAAATTGTTGAGTAAGCGCAAACAGGTTATCTGTATCGACAATCTAAATGATTTCTATCATCCGGAAATCAAGCTTTTGAATCAAAAACCACATTTGGATTATAAGCGTTATTCATTTCATAATGGTGATATTAGAAATGAATCTTTTATACGAGAGATTTTTACAACCTATACATTTGATACGGTGATTCATCTTGCCGCTATGGCAGGTGTAAGACCGTCTTTGGAAAATCCTGTCTTATATACAGATGTGAATATCAATGGTACGCAGGTTCTTTTGGAAGAAATGAAAGATAAGGATATCCAGAAATTTATCTTTGCTTCTTCTTCATCAGTTTACGGCAATAATGATAAGATTCCTTTTTCAGAAACAGACATGGTAGATCAACAGATTTCTCCTTATGGAACGACAAAAAAAATGGGTGAAGAACTTTGTTTTACGTATTCTCATCTATATGAAATACCAACAAGTTGTTTACGATTTTTCACCGTTTATGGTCCACGGCAGCGACCGGAAATGGCCATTCATAAATTTGTTCGTTTTATGCTTAATGAACAGCCGCTGCCATTTTTCGGCGATGGTTCCACAGCACGAGATTATACTTACATCCAAGACATCATTGGTGGTATACTTGCAGCGTTGGAATCAAACGACGATTTCATGATCTACAACCTCGGAAATTCTGAACCAGTAAAATTGGCTGATCTGGTCTCCACAATCAGTGACGTTACCGGTAGGACTGCCGTCCTTGATGAGCGCGATCTCCCTTCCGGAGATGTGCTGCGCACATATGCTGATATTTCCCGCGCAGAATCACGCCTGGATTACACTCCCAAAACTCATCTATATGATGGTATTGTTCAATTTGTTGATTGGTTCAGAACCGTGAAAACAAAGCATCCCCAGCTGTTTTGAAAGACAGACGCCTCGAAATACTTGGTATCCTGATCATTACAACTTCGCTGTTGGTGTTTGTCAGTCTCATTGGCTATTCCCCCAGTGAAGATCCCGGCATTTCACCTAATGTCCAGATAGAAAATCCTTTGGGTATCCTTGGAGTTTACCTATCATATTTCTTTGTCAAATTTCTTTTTGGTTACTCCACATTTATATTACCCATTTTGGGAATTATTTGGGGTTGGCTCTGCTTCAGTCAAAAGGAATTAGCAACGTTTAATCGCATTGGGGGTTATGCAGTTGGAGTTGTTGTCCTATTATCCGTAACGATTGGTCTAGTTGAAATCGGGATCAATGACCGCACCGGACTCGATTTTACCAGTAGCGGACTTGTTGGCGGTAATCTCGCCAATTTCCTGTACAGCTTTTTGGGATTGATCGGTACATCTATTTTACTGATTGCGTTATGGCTAGTATTATTACGGGGTTATTTTGAATTTAGTTTATATGGACCGTTAGAAAAACTGGGTATTAAACTAAATAAAAAGCGGGATGAGCGAAAACTCAAAAAAGAGATTGCTGTTACGGAAGACGCCAAACGTAAGCACACCCAGGAATTATTGCAGAAGATCGATGCTCAAAGACAAGATGAAGATGAAACATTAACAACAGCAGAAGTTACTGAACCTGTAGAAGAAGTAGAAAACGAAGAAGAATCAACTATCCCTGTCGTAGCACCAATTCCACCTGCTCACATTCCAGCATTAACAGATGATGAACTCGTAGAAGAGTATTCTAAAGCCGATGATGTTGATCAAGAAATAGAAACAGAACTGACGTCTAAAGATTCACCAACTGAAAAGATTGAAGAAAATATGAAAGCTGCTCCAGCTCTTGAAGATGAAAATATCGAAGTAGGTGAAATCATTGAAGAAGATGAAGTGAATCTGGATAAAGTGACGGAGAGACAGCAACCCAAACGAGAGTATCAACTGCCCTTATCAGATCTTTTAGCAACTCCTGTGAATATTTCAGACAGTATGAGCCGTGATGAACTCGTTGATCGTGCAAATTTTCTTACACAATCATTATTGACATTTGGTGTAGAAGGAAAAGTGGTTAATGTAAGTCCAGGTCCTGTGATTACATTATTTGAAGTTGAGCCTGCAGAAGGTGTTCGTGTAAATAAATTTGTCCAGCTTTCAGATGACCTTGCGCGAGTAATGGAAGCAAGCCGTGTTCGGGTTATTGCTCCCATTCCAGGTAAATCTTCTGTGGGTATAGAAATTCCAAATCGCAATCCGGCCACAGTATATTTCAAATCCGTTATCAATTCCGAAAAATTTGCCACATCTGATTCTAAGTTGAACCTGGCCATAGGTAAAAATACTACTGGAGAAATTGCTACACTTGATCTGGCTGATATGCCCCATTTGCTAATTGCAGGAACTACAGGATCCGGGAAATCAGTTTGTTTGAATTCAATCATTTGTAGTCTATTGTACAGCTCCACTCCCGATGAGTTAAAATTTGTTATTATTGATCCTAAAAAAGTTGAAATGTCATTATATCGGGCATTGGATGGCTATCATTTATTATCCATGGAAGATATTGATGAACCGATTGTTACATCTGTAGAGAACGCAGTATACGCTCTGCGGGCTGTAGAGCGTGAAATGGGCAGACGCTATGATATACTAGCCGACGCTGTGGTGCGCAACATCGGTGAATACAATAAAAAGATGCAAGGCAACGGTGAAGCGATCATGCCTTTTATCGTCGTAGTTGTGGATGAATTGGCAGATCTGATGATGTTGAATGCCCGTGAAGTTGAAGCGCCCATTGCCCGTCTTGCTCAATTGGCAAGAGCGGTTGGCATCCACTTGGTTATTGCCACACAGCGACCGTCTGTTGATGTAATCACCGGTTTGATCAAGGCCAACTTCCCATCAAGAATTGCATTCCAGGTAGCCAGTAAAATTGACTCCCGCGTTATTATTGATATGATGGGAGCTGAAAAATTGATCGGCAGGGGTGATATGCTTTATCTGGGATCAGGAGCATCTGATCCGATTCGTCTTCACAATGCATTTTTATCATTGGAGGAAATAGAAGCGCTTATGACGCATATTCAGAAACAGCCAAAAGCTGCTGAATTGGTTTTGCCAAGTATTCGTGAAGGTCAAACAGTTGAAGGCCTTACAGTAGATGGGGGCGGAGACGATGATCAAGATGAACTATTGCATGAAGCCATTCGGTTAGTTATAACACATCAGCAAGGCTCTATTTCCCTCATCCAACGACGCTTAAAAGTTGGATATTCGCGAGCAGCACGTCTTATCGATCAAATGGAGCAGATCGCAGTTGTTGGGCCATTCACAGGGAGTAAAGCACGAGAAGTTCTCGTGGATGAAACGTATTTACTCCATTTAGAAGATTAAGATTATGATTGTCCGTCTGTCCCTGTACGGGCTTATATTTTTTTCATTTTTAAAAGGATCTCCTCTTTCTGATCTTGATTCATTAAAGATAGGATTGCAATTTTTTAGATGGAAAAAGATCGATGTTGAATTAAACCAATTTCAATACGGTCAGATATATAATTCAAACTTGTCAGTTTTCTTTATTGATTCAACAGATTATCTGATTGAATCTAAAGAACAAGATATTTTTTTTTCAGGAAACAATATCAAAACTTTTAACAAAAACACTAAACAGCTTATCATAGATGAACGCTTGCCTGAAGACAGAGATTTTTTTTCTATCCTAACAGGTGATATATCAGGTATTTCCATATCAAATAAACGGAACGAAAAGGGTTTAATTACGTTTTCATTCGAAATGAAAGATTTTGGAATGAAAGGAACCATTTCTGTAACAAGTGGTAATTGGCATTTTGAGAACTTGTATGTTGATTATGACAAGGATAATTGGATCAATTTACAGATATATAGTTGGCAAATATTAAGAGGTAGTTACATATTTTCAGAATTTGGAAAAGAAGCCATGGAAGTGATTGATTTACGTGAATAGAGCTTTAAAATTAATTATTGGGTTTGCTATAAGCGCTGCCGGCCTTTGGTATGCATTTCGTGAAATGAATTTTAATGAACTGATCGAATATTTATCCCAAACCAATTTATCCTATATTTTATTAGCTATGTTAATCATGGTAGCAAGTGTTGCATTGCGAGCATATCGTTGGCAACTTATACTGAAACCTATTCAAATTTTCACATTTAATCCTTTATTCGGATCAACAATGATCGGCTATTTTGGCAATGGTGTCTTGCCTTTTAGATTGGGTGAGTTGTTACGTGCATATGCTATTTCACGTACCAATAATATCACCGCCTCAGTGGCATTTGGAACGATCATCTTGGAGCGTATACTCGATTTGATGGGATTGGCTGCTGTGATGATATTTTTCGCCTTTTTTTCACCTTTAATAGAATGGAGTGGTAAAATATTAATAGGACTTGTAGTGTTTACGATTGGAGGACTTGTATTTATTATTTGGTTGGGTAAAAGTCATTCCAATTTTCACGATAAATTTGTCCATTGGAAATTATTTCAAACTTCGACCGGTCAAAAATTGTTGGGAAATATTCAAAATGTATTTACAGGATTAACATCCATAGTTAAAACAAAGCATTCTGTTCAGTTGGTCTTTCTAACATTGATGCTTTGGGTTTTATACTACATTTGTATAATACTTGTAGTCTTTGCTACAGGGCTTAAAATAACATGGGTCGCAGTAGGTATCGTTTTAATTGCAACTACAATGGCGATTACAGTTCCGTCAGCGCCGGGCTACGTTGGGACCTATCATGCAGCAGCAGTGTATGTTTTAGTTAATATTTTTGGTGCTGGGTTAACTGAATCTCAGGCATTCGCTGTATTGATCCATGCTATTGGTTTTATTCCATTAGTGTTTATCGGATTTGGGTATTTCCTGAGCAGTTCAATTCATATCAGTGATGTTAAACCAGAAGAAATAATTGCATGAAAAATTACGACACAATTTTTCTTGACCGGGATGGTACGTTAAACCCTGATCCTGGATATATTAGTGATTTGAAGGATTTTCAGTTTTTTCTATTTACACTGGATGCGCTGAAAAAAATGTCTAATTGCTGTAAACGATTTTGCATCATAAGCAATCAATCAGGAATTGGACGAGGCTTAATCGATGAATTAAAATTGAATGAAATCCATGACTTTATCCGCAAGACATTTACAGAAAATAAATTGGAATTAGTTGATATTTATTATTGTCCAGATCATCCAGACAACGCAACAGAATATCGTAAACCTGGAATTGGAATGTTTAATGAAGCGTCATCAGATTTTGATATAGATCTGCAAAGTTCATTGATGGTGGGTGATGCGGGTTCAGATATGGAAGTTGGCGCTAAATTGGGTATGGATACAATGCTTGTATTGACAGGGAAAGGGCCGGAAACACTGCAAAAATTGAATAAAAATCTTACGCCAAATTTCGTTGTAGAAAATCTATTGGTGGGGGCAGAGTTAATTACATCATGAGCACTAAAATTGCCGTATTAATGGGGGGGTCTTCCTCTGAAAGAGAAGTATCATTGAGTTCCGGCAAAGCAATGTTTGCTGCAAGTGCAGCGCTTGGATATGATGCCATTTCAGTAGAATTTAAAGATGATATTTTAAGTCATTTGGATACTCTAAAAAGTGTTGATATTGTATTAATTGCCCTGCATGGCGGGATAGGTGAAAATGGACGGATTCAGGGAATGTTTGAAAGTCTTGGAATTCGTTATACTGGATCAGATGCATTGTCATCAGCTATATGTATGGATAAACATATCAGCAAATTATTAGCTGAAGATGTTGGGATTGCCACTCCCAGATGGAAAAGAATTCGAAAAGGACAATCCATTTATAAAAATGAGTTTGATTATCCCTTTGTTGTAAAGCCGAACAGTGAAGGTAGTACGATTGGCCTCACTATTGTTCATAATGAAAATGATTATGATTCCGCTGTAGAAGAAGCATTCAAATACGACGATGAAATTCTCATAGAAGAATTCATTAGTGGTAAAGAAATAACTGTTTCTATTGTTGGCGAAGACGTATTACCTATTATAGAAATCAGGCCTGAACATGGCCTGTATGATTATGAATGCAAGTATACGAAAGGTATGACGGAATATATTTGTCCAGCTGAACTGAATGAAGATTTGACAAAAAGGATAAAGCAAACTGCTTTTGAAGTTTATAAATTATTGAAATGCCGCCATTACGGCCGGGTAGATTTACGATTGGATAACAATAATCAACACTGGTTTCTGGAATTGAATACGCTACCGGGTATGACGGACACCAGCCTTGTACCTAAGGCGGCAAAAGCTACAGGCATATCATTTGAACAATTAATCGGTAAAATTATTAAACAATCTTTAGATTGATAATGGAAATCCGTTTTTATAATACACTAACCCGAAAAAAGGAAATTTTTAAACCCATTAATGAAGGTAAAGTGTCACTTTATACCTGCGGACCAACTGTGTACAACAGGGCCCACATCGGTAATTTTCGTACTTTCATTTTCGAGGATGTCTTAAAAAGGGTATTACAGTTAGTGGGTTATAATGTAAAACACGTAATGAACATCACAGACGTAGATGATAAGACGATTAAAAAGGCGCATGATGAAAATAAAAAACTGAATAAAATCACATCTAAATATACCGCAGAATTCATGGAAGATTTGCAGGCATTGAAAATATTACCTGCTGATTTGTTTCCTGCAGCGACAGATCATATTCAGAATATGATAGCAATGATTTCAATACTCATTGAAAATGAAAACGCTTATGTAGCGGATGATGGTTCCGTTTTTTTCTCGATAGATTCAATTAATGATTATGGCAAACTTGCTAATCTAGATCTAAAAAGGCAAAAACAGACTGACAGGGTAGCAGCAGATGAATACACAAAAGATAATCCTCGGGATTTTGCCTTATGGAAAGCATGGAAAGAAGAAGATGGTGATGTATTCTGGGAATCACCTTGGGGTAAGGGTCGGCCAGGATGGCACATGGAATGTTCTGTCATGTCCACAAAGTATTTAGGAAACCATTTTGATATACACTGTGGGGGAGTTGATAATATTTTTCCCCACCATGAAAATGAAATTGCTCAGTCTTGCGCTGCTTTGGGTACTGAATTTGTAAATATATGGATGCATAGTGAACATTTGAATATGGCAGATGAAAAGATGAGTAAATCATTGGGGAATATTAAAACAATACCTGAATTATTAGATGATGGACATTCGGCTGAAAGTTTAAGATATGCATTAATTAGCAGTCACTATCGATCTAAACTTGCTTTTTCAAGTAATAAACTAGATGATGCTAGAAAGGCGGTTCATAGAATTAATGATATATATAATAGATTACAAGGTATAATTAGTGATGGTAATTCATTTCCAAGTGAATATGATAAATTCATTGAAGCATTAGTGGATGATTTAAATACACCTAAAGCTCTCGGTATCTTGTTCAATTATTTAAAAGAGCTCAATCGTAAAATTGATAATGATAAATTGACTGACGAAGAATCATCTAAGGGTATTTTATTTATAAAAAAAGCAGATGAGATTTTTTCATTTTTAAAAGAAAAAACAGTCATTCCCAATGAAATTGCAAAACTGGTTGCTAAACGAAATGAAGCTAGAAAAGATAAAAATTGGAAATTATCTGATTTATTAAGAGAAAAACTCAAAGAAAAAGGGTGGATAGTTGAAGATACTCCTGATGGTAGCAAGTGTTACCCCGCTTGAAGTGTTTATAATTATTTTATAAATATATTTATTATTTATCATAAAACCCCCTTGCGGGATACTAATTATTATATCTAATTTTGAAGGCTTTGCATTCCCTGGTTTTCGCTTAATCATTTTTTATTGATTTCTCGACGGCTAGGTTTGCCCGAATTGAATGATTCGAAATAATAAGAAAACCCGGCATGCCACCGTAGCTCAGCTGGTAGAGCAACTGATTTGTAATCAGTCGGTCGGGGGTTCGAGTCCCTTCGGTGGCTCATGCTCTTTAAAAATGAAGAAATAGTCTGTTGGGGAGATGGCCGAGCGGTCAATGGCAGCAGACTGTAAATCTGCCGGCGTACGCCTACGGAGGTTCGAATCCTTCTCTCCCCACAATTATGCGGGTGTAGCTCAGTTGGTAGAGCATCAGCCTTCCAAGCTGAGGGTCGCGAGTTCGAATCTCGTCGCCCGCTCATCTGGGCTGATGTGCATGGGCCCGCAAACGTGGGCTGAAAAAATGCCTACGTAGCTCAGTCGGTAGAGCACTTCCTTGGTAAGGAAGAGGTCACCGGTTCAAATCCGGTCGTAGGCTCAATGCAAAGTAGTGATTGAACAAACAAAAAGGAGATCGAAAGATGTCTAAGCAAAAATTTGAACGAACAAAGCCCCATGTAAACATTGGGACGATTGGTCACGTGGACCATGGTAAGACCACATTGACGGCAGCGATAACGCTGGTGCAGTCCGCCCGCGGTATGGCTGAAGTGCGTTCATTTGACAGTATTGATAACGCTCCGGAAGAGCGGGAGCGCGGAATTACGATCCAGACAGCGCATGTGGAGTATGAGACAGAGAACCGTCACTACGCCCACGTAGACTGTCCTGGACACGCGGATTATATAAAGAACATGATAACCGGAGCCGCCCAGATGGATGGAGCGATTCTGGTTGTCAGTGCAGCGGATGGCCCCATGCCGCAGACCCGTGAGCACGTACTGCTGGCCCGCCAGGTGAATGTGCCCAGTATGGTAGTATTTATGAATAAGACAGACCAGGTGGATGATCCGGAGCTGCTGGAACTGGTAGAGATGGAATTAAGGGACCTGCTCAATGAGTATGAGTTCCCGGGTGATGATACACCGATTATCAAGGGCAGTGCCTTAAATGCACTGAATAACCCTGGTGATGAAGAAGCCAATGCCTGTATTGTAGAGCTTATGGAAGCCTGTGACAGCTTTATCCCTGAACCGGTTAGGGATGTGGATAAGCCCTTTTTAATGCCCGTGGAAGACGTTTTTTCCATTACCGGGCGTGGTACAGTGGGTACAGGCCGTATTGAGCGCGGCATCATCAAAGTAGGTGACGAAGTGGAAATGATTGGTATGGGTGAACAAAAGAAGACCATAGTTACCGGTGTAGAGATGTTCAGGAAGCTGCTGGATGAAGGCCGGGCCGGTGATAATGCCGGGCTGTTGCTGCGCGGCGTGGATAAAGAAGAGTTGAAACGCGGTATGGTCTTAGCTGTACCGGGTTCGATTACACCGCACACCAAGTTCAAGGCCAATGTATATGTATTAAAGAAGGAAGAAGGTGGACGCCATACTCCATTTTTCAATGGTTATCGTCCCCAGTTTTACTTCAGGACCACAGATGTAACTGGTGTAGTGACGTTGCCGGAAGGTACCGAGATGGTGATGCCAGGTGATAATGTTGTCACAGATGTAGAATTGATTACATCAATTGCCATGGATAAGGAACTGCGTTTTGCCATCCGTGAAGGCGGCCGGACTGTCGGCGCTGGTGTTGTTACGGAGATTGTTGAGTAAACTATGGCTGGAAACAGCAAAAGAGACATTATCCAAATAGAAAGTACAGCTGGTACTGGCTATCGTTATACGATCACGAAAAGCAGACGCAAACATCCAGATCGTGTTGAATATAAAAAATACGATCCTGTGGTACGAAAACACGTGATCTTCAAAGAAACGAAATAACAGGACCGGTTGAGGTGAAAAGTTCAATCACAAATAGGAGTGTAGCTCAACTGGTAGAGCACCGGTCTCCAAAACCGGGGGTTGCGGGTTCAATTCCTGCCACTCCTGCAACGATAGCAAAAGCTATTTAAAAAATGATCAAGAAAACACAACAATTTTTCAGCGATGTTCAGTTTGAGATGGGTAAAGTCTCCTGGCCGACATGGGACGAACTAAAAGGGTCTACCTATGTTGTTATTACTGTATCACTGCTGATTGGTGTATTCTTGTTTTTCATTGATATTATTCTTTCACGAATCATGAATGTGCTACTCTAGTCATGGAATGGTATACTTTAAGAGTCATTTCCGGTAAGGAAAGGAAAATTCGTGAAAACATCATTTTTGAAGTTGATTCAAAAGGGTCTAAAGAAATAATAACAGATATACTTGTACCCTCTGAAAATATCATTGAAATGAGAGATGGCAAAAAGAAAATTAGGAATAGGGTCTTCTTTCCGGGTTATTTATTAATCAAAATGGATATGAACAAAGAATCTCGCTATCTGGTCGAAAATATAACTGGTGTAATGAGTTTTGTGGGACCGCAAGGAAAACCGCAACCGGTAAAGTCAGATGAAATGAATCGCATTATTGGTGTTGTAGAAAGCGGTGAGGCCAGAGAAGTGATTAAGACTCTTTATCGTGTCGGAGATCATGTAAAAGTTACAGATGGCCCTTTTATAGAATTCAATGGTTATGTACAAGAAGTGAATGATGAAAAACAAAAGCTGAAAGTATCCGTCAGTATTTTTGGTCGGCCGACTCCAGTTGAGTTGAATTATTTACAAGTAGAGCTTGAAAAGTAGGATCTGTCAAAAATGGCAAAAAAAGAAATAGGTTTTATCAAATTACAAATTCCAGCAGGGCAAGCAAATCCTGCACCGCCCGTAGGTCCGGCTTTAGGGCAACATGGGGTGAATATTATGGAATTCTGTAAAGCATTTAATGCGGCTACAAAAGATCAGCCTGGAATGATTATTCCGGTGGAAATAACTGTATTTGCTGATCGCAGTTTTATTTATATAACCAAAACACCACCGGCAGCTGTACTGTTAAAAAAAGCTGCAAATATAAATAAAGGTTCTGCAGAGCCCAATAGAGATAAAGTGGGGAAAGTATCTGAAAATGACTTAAAAGATATCGCAGAGATCAAGATGCAAGATCTCAATGCTAATACAATTGAACAAGCCATGGAAATGATTCGAGGTACAGCCCGGAGTATGGGCTTAGAGGTGCAATAATAATGAAAAAATCCAAGCAAAGAAAATTAGCAGAAGAACATTTTGATCACACGAAAGAGTATTCATTGGAAGATGCAGTAAAACTTATGGATGAATTAAAGTATGTTAACTTTGACGAATCTATTGATATGGCTATAAATCTTGGAGTTGACCCGCGTCATGCAGAAGAGAATATTCGCGTAACTACAAGTCTTCCAAATGGTACCGGCAAAGAAGTAAAAGTGCTGGTGTTGACTCGTGGTCCCAAAGAAAAAGAAGCACAGGATGCCGGTGCAGATTATGTCGGTAATGATGATTTCATGGAAAAAATAAAAGGCGGATGGGCCGAAATAGATAAAATAGTCGCAACACCGGATATGATGGCTGATTTGGGTAAGCTAGGTAAAGTTTTAGGTCCCAAAGGACTTATGCCAAATCCAAAGAGCGGCACTGTCACAATGGATGTCGGCAAAGCTGTCAAAGAGATCAAAGCCGGTAAGCTTGAACTGCGTGTAGATAAAAACGGAATAATCCATACTATTTGTGGTAAAACATCCTTTGACCCAAATCAACTTATAGAAAATGTTCGTGTTATTTATGATACAGTGATAAAAGCAAGACCGGCATCAGTTAAAGGAACATATTTTAAGAAAATGACCTTGTCCTCAACGATGGGGCCTGGAATCAAAATAGATTTAGCAACAATAAGGTAAACCAATGCCAAGTTCTAAAAATATTGAAGCAGTAGCAGAATTAAGCGATAAGCTGGTTCGCGCCAAGGCAATTTATTTTACTGACTATCTTGGTTTGGATGTTGGCAGTATCACCGATTTGCGCAGCCAATTTTTTCAGGCTGATGTGGAATACACTGTAGCCAAAAATACCCTGCTGAAAATTGCTGCAAAACAAAATAAAATTAAAGGACTGGATGAATTTTTAACTGGTCCAACAGCTATCGCTATTTCATACGATGAACCAACGAGTCCTGCGAAAGTGATTAAATCATTTGCAAAGGTTCACGATAAGCCTAGAGTCAAAGGGATTTTATTTGAAGGTGATGTTCTTGATGGTTCAGAATTCAAGCGTTTAGCTGATCTGCCCAGCAAGATTGAATTATTATCCCAGCTGGTTGCTATGCTGCAGAGCTCGATGAGTAAACTGGTTAATACTCTAAATGCTCCATTAACAAATGTGGCAAATGTGTTAAATAATTTAAAAGAACAGAAAACTTAATATTACTAAAAGGAGTAAAAAACATGGCTGAAGTCAAAAGAGCTGATGTACTGAGTTATCTCGAAACTGCAAACATGGTTGAAATATCAGAATTGGTTTCTGATATTGAAGAAAAATTTGGTGTAACCGCTGCCGCTCCGGTAGCCGTTGCCGCCGCTGCTCCCGCAGCAGGTGATGCTGGTACCGCTGAAGAAAAAGATGCATTCGACGTGGTTATCACTGAAACCGGTCAATCTAAAATCAGCGTAATTAAAGTTGTCCGAGCTGTGACAGACTTGGGGTTGAAAGAAGCCAAAGAATTGGTGGATTCAGCACCAAAAGCTGTCAAAGAAGGTGTTTCTCAAGCTGAAGCTGATGAATTGAAGGCCAAGCTGGAAGAAGCTGGTGCAACTGTCGAATTGAAATAATTCAATTAGACGTCATCAAATCCATCGATTCTTCAATCTTAACAAAGGAGGCTTAATTGGGAGCCACAACTAAGCGTACGTCCGAACGAATTTCCTTTTCGCAAATAAAGTCATTTATAGATATGCCAGACTTACTGGCACTGCAAAAAGATTCTTTTCAGGAATTTTTGCAGGAAAATGTTGCGGAAGATGAAAGAAATCTCATCGGACTTGAAAGTGTTTTTCAGAATGTATTTCCACTGGAAGATACACATCGCAATTACGTGCTGGAATACAGTAATTATTTTTTAGGTTTGCCAAAATATACACCTGAAGAGTGTATTGACAGAGGTGTAACATATTCTGTTCCGTTAAAAGTACGACTTGTGCTTCATATCACTGATGAAGAAGACAAAAACAAATTCTCTCAAAGTATAGAACAGGAAGTATATTTCGGAAATATTCCACGTATGACTGAAAAAGGAACCTTTGTTATTAATGGTGCGGAACGTGTCATTGTTTCTCAGCTACAGCGTTCACCTGGTGTTTTCTTTGATGAAAATATTCATCCCAACGGTACAAAGCTTTTCCAGGCAAGAATTATTCCTTTCCGCGGTTCCTGGGTAGACTTTACAACAGATATTAATGATTGTCTATTCGCAATTATTGATCGCCGCAGGAAGTTTCCTGTAACCATGTTGTTGAGAGCGCTCGGTTGTTCAACAAACCGTGACATATTCGAAGCTTTTGGATCTATTAAATCCTATGGTTTATCCGATAAGAAGATCGAAGGCTCGTTCGGCCATACTTTAGTAGAAGATATTGTTGATGAGTTGACAGGTGAAATTTTCTATGAGGGTGGAGCAGAAGTAAATCAAGAAGTTGTTGATACATTGAAAGAAGCAGGTATCAAGTCTATAGAAGTTGTGGATGGTAATAAAGATTTTTCTGCTATGCTCCTTTTAAATACTATGGGGAAAGATCCCACTCATAACACTGAGCAGGCTTTGAGTATCGTGTATCAATTGCTGCGTTCCGGTGATCCACCTAATCTTGAAACTGCCCAAAAATTCATCGAACGAATATTCTTCAGTCCCAAGAAATATGACTTAGGGGAGGTTGGTCGTTATCGTTTGAATCAGCAGTTTAACCTTGATGTTCCAGTAGAAGACACAGTTCTAACTATGGATGATATCATCCAGGTATTAAAATTTCTGGTGGATATGCGCAAAGGTGAACGTGGACCTGATGATATTGATCACTTGGGTAACCGTCGTGTTAAAACGATAGGGGAACAACTAACAAATCAATTCAGCATTGCTTTGAGTCGCATGTTGCGAACCATTTTTGAGCGTATGAATCTGCGTGAACAAGAATCCATTACACCACAAGACTTGATTAATTCACGTGTGGTGACAACGGTGATCAATACTTTTTTTGGTACAAGCCAATTATCACAGTTTGGAGATCAAACAAACCCATTAGCCGAGATTACTCATAAACGACGTATATCTTCTCTTGGACCTGGTGGTTTAACCAGAGAAAGAGCTGGCTTTGAGGTTCGTGATGTTCATTATACCCATTATGGTCGTTTATGCCCGATTGAAACACCTGAAGGTCCAAACATTGGGCTAATTTCATCATTGGCATTATTTGCTATTGTGAACAAACATGGTTTTATTGAAGCACCTTATCGTCTACTCAAAAAGAAAAGTAAGAGCTCTTTCGGTTCTAAAAAGGTCAAATACTTATCAGCAGATGATGAAGACAGGGTAATGATCGCACAATCCAATGCTGCGATGGACAAAAATGGACGGTTGACGGATGATGTTGTTCGTGCCCGAATTCGTGGTGACTTTCCAGTTGTAGATCCGGTAGATGTCGATTATATGGATGTGGCGCCAAATCAAATTTTAAGCGTCGCAGCTGCATTAATTCCTTTTCTAGAACATGATGATGCTAACAGAGCTTTGATGGGATCAAATATGCAGCGTCAATCTGTGCCGTTAATGATGCCTGAAACTCCTATTGTTGGTACAGGTCTGGAATCAAAAGTGGCTAGAGATTCACGATCTGCAATTGTTTCTCCGGTTGATGGTGTGATCAAATCTGTTGATGCAGAGAGAATCTTGATCCGTTCAAGTGAAGTACCAGATGAATTGGCTCTAACAGAACATACCAATATTGTAGAGATACCATTAAAGAAATACCAAAGAACAAATCAGAATACTTCCCAAAACCAGCGCCCACTTGTGCATGAAAAACAAAAAGTAAAAGCAGGTGCAGTTATTGCAGATGGTGCTTCTTGCAATGGAGGTGAACTGGCGCTTGGTCGAAATGTCATGGTCGCTTTTATGCCTTGGCGTGGATATAACTTTGAAGATGCTATTGTCATTAGCGAACGATTCGTGAAAGATGATGTATTCAGCAGTATACACATTAATGAAATTGAATTAGAAGTTCGTGATACAAAACGCGGAGAAGAAGAACTGACTTCTGAGATTCCGAATATTAGCGAAGATGCTACGCGTCAATTAGATGAACGTGGTATTATTCGCATCGGAGCAAAAGTGAAGCAGGGTGATATCCTTATTGGTAAGGTGACACCAAAGGGTGAAACAGATCCAACTCCAGAAGAAAAACTTCTCCGGGCCATATTTGGTGAAAAAGCTGGTGAAGTGAAAGATGCTTCAAAAAAAGCTGATCCTGGTATTAGAGGTGTTGTTATCAATACCAAGCTCTTTGAGAAGAAAAAGAAAATCTCAAAGAAGGATTTGAGAAGTGCTATCATTTTTTACCAAAAGGAAACCATGGTCAAGAAGCAGGCACTCAAAAAAGAACGCGATGAAAAACTGGTAACACTCCTCAAAGGGCAAATTTCTAGCGGTATTCGCGACAAGTCTTCTGGTAAAACACTGATTAAAAAATCCACAAAATTGACCATCAAGCGCATTAAAAGTTATGATTTGGAACGCTTTGCACAAGATGCTCAGTGGGTAGAAGACAAAGACATTTGGAAGAAGATCAAAACAGTCTGGCGTTCATACCGCAAAGAATGGCAAGCCATAGAAGATTATCTGGAGCGGGAGGTCTTTAAACTGCGTATTGGAGACGAATTGCAACCCGGAATTCTACAGCTTGCTAAAGTGTATATAGCCAACAAACGTAAGATTCAGGTTGGTGATAAGATGGCCGGTCGTCACGGTAATAAAGGTGTAGTAGCCACGATCGTTCCCGAAGAAGATATGCCTTTTATGAAAGACGGTACACCGATTGATATTGTTTTGAACCCATTAGGTGTACCATCGCGTATGAACCTTGGTCAACTGTATGAAACTATGCTGGGCTGGGCTGGCGATGTGTTAGGATGCAAGTACGAAACACCCGCATTTGACGGCGCAAAACCGGAACAAGTTGAAGCTGAATTGAAAAAAGCCAACTTACCCATTACAGGTAAGACAACACTGATTGATGGACGCATTGGTGAAGAGTTTGATAACCCGGTTACTGTGGGCATGATCTATATGATGAAATTGAGTCATATGGTTGAAGATAAAATGCATGCACGTTCGACAGGACCTTATTCATTGATTACTCAACAACCATTGGGCGGTAAAGCACAATTTGGTGGTCAGAGATTTGGTGAAATGGAGTGTTGGGCTCTGGAAGCGTATGGTGCAGCCAGTACACTTCAGGAAATATTGACTGTAAAATCTGACGATGTTGAAGGAAGATCAAAAGTATATAATGCCATCGTTCGCGGAGAGGATCTACCCAAATTTGGTTCCCCGGAATCATTTAACGTGTTGATCAAAGAGCTGCAAGGTCTTGGTTTAGATATTGAACTTGAATAAAGGGAGGATGACGGTTTGACGTTCATTCAGTCCACAAAAATAGATACATCGAAAAACTATAACTCTATCACCATAAGTTTGGCATCGCCAGAAATGATTCTGACAAGATCATATGGAGAAGTGTTAAAACCAGAAACAATAAACTATCGTTCATATAAGCCGGAAAAAGATGGTCTTTTCTGTGAAAAGATTTTTGGTCCGGTTAAAGATTATGAATGCCATTGCGGTAAATATAAAGGTATTCGTTATCGCGGTATCATTTGCGACCGTTGCGGAGTAGAAGTTACACGTAAACGTGTTCGTCGTGAACGGATGGGTCATATTACTTTAGCTGTACCTGTTGTACATATCTGGTATTTACGCTCTATTCCAAGCAAGTTGAGTTATCTGCTTGGTTTAAGTACCAAAAACCTTGAACGTATCATCTATTACGAAATTTATGTGATTATTGAACCGGGTGCAAGTGGACGGGAAATGAGGGAACTTATCGATGAAGACGAATATCTCGAACTGGAAACAAAATATGGTTTTAATGCAGCAACAGAAGAAGAACGGGATAATGATGACTTCTTCTACGCATCAATGGGCGGCGAAGCACTTCGAGACATGCTGTCCCGATTGAATATGATTGAACTGAAGAATAATCTTGTGGAAATCATTAATACATCCCGTTCAAAACAAAAGAAGCAAGATGCTTTAAAAAGACTGAAGGTAGCCAAAGCATTTTTACCTACATCTGAAAAGAAAAAAGTAAACAATCCAGAATGGATGGTCATCTCTGTTTTACCAGTAATGCCGCCAGAACTTAGACCGCTTGTACCTCTTGATGGTGGTCGATTTGCTGCCAGTGATTTAAATGATCTCTATCGCAGGATCATTATCCGTAATAACCGTTTGACGCAGTTGATGGAAATCAAGGCTCCCGATGTCATTTTACGTAATGAGAAACGTATGCTTCAGGAATCTGTTGATGCAATATTTGATAATAACCGCAGAAAAACTGCTATTCGCTCTGGTACACGCCGTCCGTTAAAATCAATTTCTGATATGCTCCGGGGTAAAACCGGCCGTTTCCGTCAGAATCTGCTTGGTAAGCGTGTTGATTATTCAGGTCGTTCTGTTATTGTTGTTGGGCCAGAATTGAAATTAAATGAGTGTGGATTACCCAAACAGATGGCGCTGGAATTATTTAAACCGCATATGATCAATGAATTGATCAAGCGCGGTTTTGCCACGACTCCTCGTGGTGCCAAACTCATGATTGAAAATAGTGATCCTATTGTTTTCAAAGTGCTTGAATACGTAGTAATGGATCATCCTGTTTTATTGAACCGTGCACCAACGCTACACCGTCTGGGAATCCAAGCCTTTCAACCTATTTTAGTTGATGGCAAAGCTATTAAGATTCATCCATTAGTGTGTGCTGCATTTAATGCGGACTTTGATGGTGACCAAATGGCGGTCCATCTTCCGCTTTCAATACAAGCTCAAATAGAAGCACGGGTGTTAATGCTCTCCAGTCAAAACATTTTGCATCCGGCGAACGGTAAACCAATTGCTATTCCTTCACAGGATATGGTACTTGGCTGTCATTATTTAACCCGCCCCCGTAAAAACGCCAAAGGTGAAGGGAAGAGTTTTGGTTCATTTGATGAAGTAATCATGGCTTATGAAAATAAAGTAGTTGATATGAATGCAATCATCAATGTGCGACATAAAGGTCAATGGCAAAAGGATACAACAGTTGGACGTGTGATTTTTAATGCGATCATGCCTGAAGAACTCGAATACTTTAATGGTATCATTGATAAAAAGTCTCTCCAGAAAATTGTTAATGATGCCTATTTGCTCGCCGGTAATTATGCAACAGTCGAATTTTTGGATAAACTGAAAGATTTGGGTTTTAAAATTGCAACAAAGAGCGGTACTTCGATCTCAATAAGTGACGTATTAATTCCTGAACAAAAAGACAAAATTATAGAAGCTGCTACAAAAGAAGTTGAATCGATCCAGAGTAAGTTTGATCGTCATATCCTTACAGAAGGCGAACGATACAATAAAGTCATTGATGTCTGGACTCATGCGACCAACCAGGTGGCTGCTACTATGATGGAAAACCTTAAGCAAGATGAACAAGGTTTTAACCCAGTATATATGATGGCAGATTCAGGAGCTCGAGGCAGTCAGGACCAAATAAAGCAGCTGGCAGGAATGCGCGGATTGATGGCGAAACCACAAAAATCTATGACAGGACGTAAAGGTGAGATTATTGAATCACCCATTACTTCCAACTTTAAAGAAGGATTATCCGTGTTGGAGTATTTTATTTCCACTCACGGTGCCCGTAAAGGGTTGGCAGACACAGCGCTGAAAACAGCTGATGCTGGTTATCTTACTCGTCGATTAGTTGATGTTGCTCAGGATGTTGTGATCTATGATAAAGATTGTGGTACGATTAATGGTATTGTTATTGCTGATCTTAAAGAAGGTGAAGAAATTATTGAACCTCTGTCTGATCGAGTCCTTGGGCGAACAATTCTTGATGATCTCATTGTTGATGGTGAAACTAAGATAAAAGCTGGTCAGTTGGTCAGCGAAGTTGAAGCTGATATCATTTCTGATAATAATGTTGATAATGTTCGTATTCGTTCTGTACTGACTTGTGAAGCCCAGCGCGGTGTTTGCGCCAAATGTTACGGCTGGAATTTGTCTACCCACAACGAAGTCAATCGAGGCACAGCTGTGGGTATCCAAGCAGCGCAGAGTATTGGCGAACCGGGGACACAGTTAACGTTACGGACTTTTCATATTGGTGGTACGGCAACACGAATTATTGAACAATCTGAAATGACAACGAAGTACGCTGGAACAATAAAATATTCTGATACTCTTGAAGTTGCGGCTACTAAAGATGAAGAAAATAACAAAGTAATTCGTTGTATGGTGCGCAATGCCAAGATCACAGTTGTGGATAGTAAAGGCAAAGAATTAAATGACTATAACGTGCCTTATGGTTCAGATGTGATTGTCGCTGATGGTGATAAAGTGAAGGGCGGACAGGTATTATTCCAATGGGATCCTTATACAGATCTTATTTTGGCCCGTCAAACTGGTAAAATCCAAACTAAGGATTTTATTGAAGGTGAGACTTACCATATTGAAGCAGTTGAACTTGGTAAAAAACGTATGGTGATAGTTGAAGCAAAAGATAGAAATTTAAGCCCCCATATAGATATTGTAGATAAGAATGATAAAATTCTTACCGGTGGTACCATTCTACCAGTGAAAGCCACGCTTGTTGTTCGCGACGGCCAAAAAGTACAGCGTGGTCAAGCATTGGTTAAAATACCAAAAGACATTGTCAAAACTCGTGATATTACCGGTGGTTTACCTAGGGTTGCTGAATTGTTTGAAGCTCGAAAACCTTCAAATCCTTCAGTAGTCAGCGAAATAGATGGTCGTGTGCAGTTCGGTGAAGTCAAACGTGGTATCCGTAAAATTCATGTGATCGGCGCTGATGAGGACGTGCGCAAATATTCCATTCCTTATGGTAAACACATTATCGTCCATGAAGGTGATTTGATCACAGCTGGAACACCACTTTGCGAAGGTTCAATATCTCCAACTGATATTCTTAATATACTTGGATCTGTAAAAGTTCGTGAATATCTCGTGAATGAAATTCAGGAAGTTTATCGTTTGCAAGGTGTAAAAATCAATGACAAGCATATTGAAGTCATCGTTCGTCAAATGATGCAAAAAGTAAGCGTCATCGATCCCGGAGACAGTAAATATTTGCAAGGTGATCGTGTGAATAAGAATGAATTCTTTGAAACGAACCGTATCCTTATGAATATGGCTGTCATTACGAAGCCTGGTGATTCAGACTTGGAAGAAGATTCTCTCGTGGATAAAAAGGAATTGCGAGAAATCAATAAGTCCCTTAAAGAAGATGGTAAAACTACTGCAAAGTCACGTAAGCCCAAGCCGCCGATTTTCAAACCGCTGCTGATGGGTATTACACAGTCATCGTTGAATGTAGAAAGCTTCATTTCTGCTGCTTCTTTCCAGGAAACTACTCGTGTATTAACAGATGCTGCTGTGGCATGCAAAACTGATTATTTGCGTGGACTTAAGGAAAACATTGCAGTCGGGCGTTTAATTCCAGCTGGAACTGGAACTCCAGGCTTGGAAAATATACTCGTATCAGATCCTGATTCTATGGTGACGGAAGAACCCTTAACAAAAGCAGTCAGTTAATTAATATCATCTTAATATAATGACTAAAAAGCAATTGACTGAAATTCAAATAAATTGGTAATTTTATAGGCTTTTTTGGAACTGATATGCCGACAATAAATCAATTAATTAGAAAAGGGCGTAAGCGAGTGGAAAAAAAGACTTCTACTCCTGCATTGATGGGCAACCCTCAGAAACGGGGTGTATGCATTCGTGTATACACAACGACGCCAAAGAAACCTAATTCCGCTCTGCGGAAAGTAGCCCGTGTGCGTTTAACAAACGGTCGTGAAGTAAACGCATATATTCCCGGCGAAGGACATAATCTCCAGGAGCATTCAATCGTGCTGATTGAAGGGGGTCGTGTTAAGGATTTACCTGGGGTGCGCTATCACATTGTTCGTGGTACACTGGATACTGCTGGTGTTTCAGATCGGAAAACAAGTCGTTCAAGATATGGAGCTAAAAAACCTAAGTAAATACTAATGAGACGTAGACGACCTGAAAAAAGAAAAATTTTACCTGATCCAGTATATAATGATCTTGCTATAGCAAAATTCATTAACTATCTGATGAAAGGAGGCAAGAAGGGTGTTGCCGAACAGATTTTTTATTCAGCTATGGATTTGATTAAAACCAAGACTAAAACTAATGGAATTAAAATTTTTGAGAAAGCTATTGAAAAAACAACCCCAATTGTAGAAGTAAAATCGCGGAGAATTGGTGGAGCGACGTATCAAGTGCCAATCGAAGTTGCAATACATCGCCGTTTTTATCTGGCTTCGCACTGGATAATTAATGCTGCAACAGGACGCAAAGGTAAACCAATGGCTGATAAGTTAGCATTAGAATTGATTGCTGCAGCCAATGAAGAAGGGGGTGCCATCAAGAAAAAAGAAGATACACACCGTATGGCTGAAGCAAATAAAGCATTCGCGCATTTTCGTCGTTAAAATTTAGAATAGATTATGAAACACATTCCATTAGACAGGGTTCGCAATATTGGTATCATGGCTCACATCGATGCCGGTAAAACAACATTAACCGAACGTATTCTTTTCTATACCGGCCGGACACACCGTATTGGTGAGGTTCATGAAGGCGGCGCCACCATGGACTGGATGGAGCAAGAAAAAGAGCGCGGTATTACCATTACATCTGCAGCTACAACAACTATCTGGCAGGATCATCGTATTAATATTATCGATACTCCTGGGCACGTTGACTTTACTGTTGAAGTTGAACGGTCACTCCGTGTATTAGATGGAGCGGTGGCCGTTTTTTGTGCCGTAGGCGGCGTGGAGCCCCAAAGTGAAACTGTCTGGCGCCAGGCAGATAAATACAATGTTCCGCGTATTGCCTTTGTAAATAAAATGGACCGTGTTGGCAGTGATTTTTACAACGTTCTAATTATGATAAAAGAACGACTTGGCGCAAATCCCTTACCCGTCGTTATCCCAATAGGTAATGGCGAAATGTTTACAGGTATTGTTGACTTGTTGTCCATGCAAGCTATTTTGTACAACGAATCAACACTGGGCGCGCGTTTTGAATATGCTGAGATACCTCAAGATATGCTGGAAGAAGCTGAAAAATGGCGCCATCATTTGATTGAAGAAACAGCAACTTACGATGAACATTTGATGGAAAAATATCTTGAAGAAAAAGAAATCACTGTTGATGAATTAAAAGCAGCAATACGTAAAGGCTGTTTAGATAATACATTTATCCCCACTTTGTGTGGTTCTGCTTTTAAAAACAAAGGTGTTCAAAGGCTTCTGGATGCAGTGATCGATTTTATGCCTTCACCTCAAGATGTAGATACAATAAATGGTTTAGATCCAAAAGATTCAGACATTAAATTAAGTCGTGAAGTGAATTCGGATGCACCTTTCAGTGCTTTGGCATTTAAAATTGTGACAGATCCTTATGTAGGTAAATTGACTTATATGCGTGTTTATTCAGGTGCACTCAATAAAGGATCATACATTTACAATCCCAATTCAAATAAGCGGGAAAGAATAAGCCGTATTCTCTTGATGCACGCCAATAAACGTGAAGAATTAGACAAAGTATCAGCCGGTGAAATTGTGGCTGCCGTTGGATTAAAAAACACCCAAACTGGACATACACTTTGCGATGAGAAGAATCCTATCCTGTTGGAATCAATGGACTTTCCAGAACCTGTTGTAGAAGTTTCAGTTGAGCCGGCATCAAAAGCGGATCAGGAAAGTTTATCTAAGGCATTAGCGAAATTGGGTGAAGAAGACCCCACTTTTAAAGTCTCTATTAACCAGGATACAGGACAGACTATTATTGCTGGCATGGGCGAATTGCATTTGGAAATTCTTGTCGATAGATTATTACGGGAATTCAATGTACAAGCCTTTGTGGGAAAACCACAGGTAGCCTATACTGAAGCTATTACAAAACGTGTTGAAGATGTAGAAATGAAATTTATCCGCCAATCTGGTGGTCGCGGTCAGTATGGTCATGTGGTTATCAATGTTGAACCCAATGAGTCGGGCAAAGGATATCATTTCGATAACAAAATTGTTGGAGGTGCTATCCCCCGTGAGTATATCCCTTCTGTGAATAAAGGTATAGAAGAAGCAATTAAAAATGGTGTCGTGGCCGGTTATCCTATTGAAGATGTCCGCGTTGAACTAATCGATGGATCTTATCATGATGTAGATTCTTCGGAAATGGCGTTTAAGATTGCCGGTTCAATGGCCATTCAGGAAGCTTGCAGGAAAGCCAAACCGGTATTAATGGAACCTATCATGAAAGTTGAAGTGATTGTGCCTGATAAATATTTAGGTGACGTGATAGGCGATATTAATTCTCGTCGTGGTAATGTTCAGCGAACGGGTCAGCGCAAAGCAGCGCAAGTTATTAATGCCCATGTACCATTGATTAATATGTTTGGTTACGTAACAGATTTAAGATCCCTGACGCAGGGTAGAGCTGTTTTTAATATGGAGTTTGCTGAATTCAAGCAGGTTCCTGCCAGTGTGGAAGCAGAAATAGTAGAAAAAATACATGGCAAAGCATCATAACCCAAGTAGTGGAGTAAGAGATGTCTAAGCAAAAATTTGAACGAACAAAGCCCCATGTAAACATTGGGACGATTGGTCACGTGGACCATGGTAAGACCACATTGACGGCAGCGATAACGCTGGTGCAGTCCGCCCGCGGTATGGC
>SCKQ01000056.1 GCA_004124535.1 Fidelibacterota bacterium | reverse complement strand
TTAGGTTGAAAAACAGCAGTTGGAATCGCTTCATATAACCAATATTACACTCCGCCAGTCCTAAATGGCTATAAACAAAAAACCCCGCTACTTGGCGGGGCTTGATATTGTGAAAAAGGTAAATCTATTTTAATAGTACCATTTTCCTGGTCTGCCTGAAATCCCCTGCCTGTATCATGTACAGGTAAATACCTGCTGATACGGGTGAACCAGCGTTATTAGTGGCATTCCATTGGGTAGATCTGTAACCAGCGGTCTGTTGGTCGTTTATCAGTGTTTTAACCTGTCTACCCATCATATCATAGATGGTGATGTTCACCAGTGCATCTTCTGGCAGTTCATAGCGGAGTGTTGTGATTGGGTTGAATGGATTAGGAAAACAATCATATAATTCGAAGTGTTCAGGAAGGGCTCTTGTTGTGATCGGTCCGACCGTTATACCTGCATAAATAATTAGATCGATAAGGATATGTTCATCAATATTATCAAGGTCAAACAGGTCAAGCTGGACCGTTCCTGTTCCAACACCGTTCGTCCAGACCAGAATTCCGCATGCGGTTGAATCGCCTGCATCCAATTGGACAGCAGCACTGTCTACTGTTTCAATATAGCAGATTGACCCCAGACAAACGGAGGATGTCCATCCTTCAGGGAGTGAATTGACCCGGCGTACGACGGCAATGGTGATTGTTCCTGATGATATATTGTGGATCGTACCGCTAAATGACCCTACTGAATCAGGGTCCACATTTATTTCCGTATCGGTATAATTGAACTCAAAGGACGGGTCCAAGTTTTGAGGATCATTGCCAAAGAGGATCGCCGTACCTATCAGGAATAAGATAATATGCATTGCGATCGGATCATTCCCAATCCGCTGATCCGTACCCGACCATGACCGCTCCGCCATCTATCCTCTTCATATCATGGTTGATACCGCAAACACTACCGCCATTAAAATTCTTTAGGAACCCTGTTGGTGCGGCTGCACTCCATTGTACATAACCCTGCATATTTAATTTTGTTACGGCATAACCGGACGCCATAAAATAACCGCCATCGTCCGTCCGATGGATCCAGCCCTGGCCGCCGCCAATATAGTCGTCATATTTTTTTCGCCATAGTTCATTGCCTAAGCTATCTGTTTTGATTAAGGTTGCATAAGGTGGTGGGTCTGAATAGCAAAATATTAAATATCCACCATCATCTTGATTGATTATATCAAGAGGCCCCATCGTACTTGGATCATCATAAAGCTGAGACCAAATTACTCCACCCTGATAATCAACTTTCATAGCAGCAACATTGTCAGATTCACCAATACCTAAAATTGCGAAACCACCTTCAGTATTTATAATCTTTCTTGCATTACCGTATGGCAAATCACTTGATAAAATAACATTACCTGAAGTATAGTCAACAAGTGTCAATGAAGCCGGCATCCACCCGCCTGCTAAGGCTAGATTACCATCGTCAGATTCTATGATTTCTACATTACCAGAGTTATAGGTAATGTCATCGTCACCATAATTCTTTCTCCATATTATATCTCCATTGGAATCAATCATTATAATCATAAGCTTGTTATTACCAGGTGCACCGGGGGCCAAAAATACCAAATCACCTTGAGATGTTTCAAAAAGTGAATTGCCAATATTTAAATAATAATCGGATAAACCATCATCGGAAATTTGAATCTCTTTTTCCCAAACGACTTGACCTTCACTATCTAGTTTTATAAGGTCTCTTATTTCATAATTAAAAGTGTAGCAACAGCCTCCCCATTCAATTCCATCAAAGATTCCGAACACCATATACCCGCCGTTTTCTAGCGGTGTTACGGATGAACCTAAGTCCCAGATTCCACCATGGAGATAATTTTTCCATAAAAGAACGCTATTATCGCTCACTGCATAAACCATTATATCAGCGATATCCTTGTTATATCCATATTCCTGGTCACAAACCGGTGTAAAGGAATAGATCTCATCTTTTATTTTTTCCCAAGAATGTTCAACGATACCGTTGTTGCCTTCGTAGGTCAAGGTAATAGAACTATCTCCATATAGATAGATCTCACCATTGGTGATGCTGCTGCCAACCTCAGAAACAATAAGGAATGTATCTTGGGATAATTCTGTTAGTTCGTAGGTGTTTGTGGCATAACAACCAACCGTATCATCACATTCATCACCAAGATAGTCAAAAAAGGTAATTTCATCTTCATCTAGAGTTGCGTATTGGATATCGGCCCCGCCGCATTCAGCATCATTATAAAGGTAGGTTCCGTAGTACATTGGGAACTCTATATCAGGGATGTCTGATGGCGGGCCGGCAGCTTCATCGGAACATGTGCTCAAAAACAAAATTATAATAAAGCCGAATAAGAATTTTATCTTCATTGATCTTTCATGTTAATTGTAGTTTGAAGGTAATAAAATTTAGTCCAACGAATGATTTCAAAGGGAGCATTATCATGAACCGCATACTCAATCTTAGTTTTATTTTAATATTTATACTCTGTTCCTGCGCCGATGAAGAGAAAGAAAGCACCACGACTATATTGACTTGGTTGAACCCCCCAAACACATACTACAGTGACTGGACCGTGGTAGGCAGCGGCTTGAGTGCCCCTGACCAAGAAGGTATTGACCGAATTTGTCGGCTCAACAAACTGTCCCTATTGCCCGGTGACAGATGCGCTCCTGCTAAGTTATTTTGACAGCGGGCATGAAAATTTTGTTGGTTCAAGCATCACGGACAATTGGTTCTTGATAAATTATCATACCTATTCTCCTTCCCGCGGCGACCCCATGTATGAGTTCCATCGGGGTGAATCTGAAACTGGAGAAGATGATTTTTGCTATGTCCGGTTTGAAGAAGGCAGCTGGTACACGATCTATGGTGTACCTACTACTTTTACAAATGGTATCGGGAGTTCCGTTTATCCAGAGATGGCCGTGGCGCCCATGGCTCAAAGTACCCCGCTCAGCATGAGCCTGGATGGCACCACGATTGATGGCGCTGAAATCTCTGTCCAGGTTTCAATCAGCAGCAGCAGGGATATGACAGCCAGCGATTCGCTCCACCTGTTCATTGCGGCAACCCTGGATAGTGTTGACTATACAGGATACAATGGAGTGCCCCACCACCAGGACGTGTTCCTGGGCTGGATCAATGATGGATTGAGCGGTGAACTTCTATCACTGGGCAATGAAGAAGTGGCCAGAACATATTCCTGGGCCATGCCTTCAAACTGGCCCCAGAATGATTATGAAACGAGCTGGTCTCAGGTTGAATATGATGTCTCCAACCTGGCCGTGGTGGCGTTTATCCAGAATAAATACACACTGGAAGTTATGCAGGTGATCGGGACCAGGTAAAAATCAGGTCGCCTTATACACTTTCGTGAATAGATATTAGAATATGCGTTTTTATTAGATCATTTGGATAAAAAAATCTAGTTTTATATTAATTCCACAACCAAGAAACCTTGTTATTGGAAAGAATATGCAAGCTAAAGAAACAAAAACCCGGACCATACAGCGGATTGTAAAGGGCATCCAAACCAGTGATGGGGCTGGGGTTAATCTCACCCGTATCATTGCCAGCCCTAGCCTAAATATGCTGGATCCGTTTTTATTGCTGGATGAATTCGGCAGTGATAATCCTGATGATTACATTGCCGGGTTTCCGCCCCACCCTCACCGAGGATTTGAGACGATTACCTATATGCTTAATGGGAAATTTCGACACAAGGATACCGCAGGTAATGAAGGATGCCTAACCGACGGCTCCGTGCAGTGGATGACAGCAGGGAAGGGTGTTATCCACAGCGAAATGCCCGAGCAGACAGAAGGCCTAGTCAGGGGTTTTCAGTTATGGCTGAACCTGCCTAAGGAAAAGAAAATGATTGAACCGGCCTACAACGACATCCCTGCTGATGAAATTCCAACCGTAAGTATCCCAGGAGGGCAAGTTAAAATCATTGCCGGTACATTTTCAGGTGTTACCGGACCTGGGAGGTCTCACACCGGGGTACTTTATTATGATATATCATTAGATAATGGTTCTGATATTACTGTCCCCATCGAAAATGGATGGAATAGCTTCTGCTATGTCTATGAAGGAGCGATATCTTGCGGACAAACAGTTTTAAAAAGTCATCTTGTCGTACTGGGTACAGAAGGTGTCTTTAGGTGTACTTCCACCACAAACAACACTCGGTTTATTCTGTTGGCGGGAATGCCATTGAATGAACCAGTGGCTCGCGGAGGTCCTTTTGTGATGAACACCAAAGGTGAAATACTGCAGGCTTTTGAAGATTATCAGGCAGGTCGTTTGGGTTAAAATAAACCACCCATCGGGTTATGAGCCTCACGAAGCTTCTTCTATTTTAAATTGGCTGGAGGGCGAATGAGCGTCGAATTATTTAAGAAGTATCATCTTCTTTGTTTGCCTGAACTCCACTGCTTCAATTCTATAGAGATACACTCCTGCTGAAAATGGCGTCAAAAAAGCGGGTTGTCGAGATCTCGGCGACCTCCTTGGCAATCTGCACCATTTGCCAATGATGACCTGCCCTGTCTTCGCTGGGTTCTTCTATATTGTATTTGTTGAAACGCCAATAGGACGTCGCCACTGCCGCATATCGCACAAACAACTGCAAGCTTTCTTTTTCTATCTGTGCTAACGGCCTGACTTGCTGGTAACCATCGACCAAGGCGCGTGCCTTATCCAGATCGACCGTAATATCGTTTACGCAGGCACCCAATATGCCCATGCCCAATTCAAAGATCAGATGATAATGACAGGCTTCTTCAAAATCGATAATGGCTTTGAATCCTCCCGGCATACCCGACAATGGGTCAAACAACAGATTATCATAAAACAAATCACCATGAATCAAACCGCGGGGTAAATTGGCCGCGATATGCTGCTCCAGGTAGTCGATTTCTTCGGCCAGCCAGGATTCATATTTGGCGTCAATGTTCAGACCCACAACCCTTGGGAAAAGTTGGCGTCCGTAAGGATGATTGGTCGGCAAATAATCCGGTGAGGGTATCTGATTCAATCGAGCCGCTTGTCTGCCGACTTGAGATAACATGGTTTCATCCAGTTGCTCAACAACCTGACCTTCAATGTAGTCTTTGAGCATCACTGGTTTGACCCCATCGGCGGTAGCGAAGGTGGTCAGGATCTCGCTGTTCACCGGCGATATCAGACGATTACAAGGCACGTTGTGCGCTTCAAGCAACAACAGCAACTGGCCCATTTTAAACACTTCGTCGAATTCTTTGTCATCACAAACCGTTAACACATAACTGGCTTGTTGAGTCTTCAGTATGTAGCTGGAGTTACCGTTGCCACCATCAAGCGGTGAAAATTCGACGATTTTCAGATCATAATTGTCAGCCAATGACTGGATGTCTTGTTGATTGAGTTGTGTGTATATTGCCATTAGCGGGTTCTCGCATTTGTTGGAATATTTACAGCTGACAGTGTCCTAAATCTGTTCATTGCAATATACTTTTTCATAATTAAATCTACCCATCATCCCATAAACAAAAAACCCCGTGAGGAGGCTATTTGAGCCAGAGGCGTTTCATTTAATTAGTCATCACAGCCACTATTACATTCTTCCATTATCTGATAAATTAGACTTTGATTGAATAAGCCAAAATTTCTCTTGAGGCCCAACAAGAAATCGCGCCCTACTTCCATCTGATTTAATAACCGCATCTTCTTCCCTAGGTATACGAACTAACTGGTTGTCCCATTCTGGAACTTTACCTTGAACGCTGTACTCAATTGACCAGAATTCGTGAGTTCTAATCGGTTCTCGGGCAAAGTCTCCGTAACGATCTGGCCAATCAAATACTGTTCGAGCGCCTGCACCATGGACCCAATTACCTTGAGTATGACCGTAAATAGATGCCTCTATTCCCTGTTTTGCAGCACGCTTTTCAATAATGTTTTTAACCTTAGTTCCTATTTGCCCAGCTTTAAGTTCCTCAGCATATATATTACCAACAATAACAGATTTTTTAAATAGTGCTTTTAAACCAGCAGGTGGTTCAGTTTCATTGGGATGTAACACATATGCAACGTGTTGCTGATCAGTCACTAGGCCCATAAGTCTAACACCAAAATCAACATGTAAAATGTCACCAGCTATTACTAGTGGATTTTCTGTGTCATCGATGCCACCTTTGACACCTCTACGATAAATTGTGATGCCAGGTGCAAAATTGAACTCTAAATCCTGGTTTTGCCATTCCTGCAAGATAAAGCCGTAAATATCCATTAATCTGGTCTTACCTGGAGTCACAACTTCATTAGAAAAAGCACGTTTCAATATGTACCAAGTACGTTGACTGGCTTCAGTTTCGATCTCTAGCTCAGCAATGGTACGATGACTAATATAGTCAAAAATAAGATCCTGAGATGAAATCAATCGTGATGAATAAACTGGCCCAATTGCGTCTTCTAGGAAAGCAAGCATTTCTACAGTAATACCATCGGCCATTGAAACTGTTCGTGAGCGGTTGATGGCAATTTTTTTTGGATTTCTCTCATTAATAAAATTAGCCAAATGTGGTTTTAGACCCTCTTGGCCATAACTTATAATGGTCGGGAAAAAATCGCGCATGCGCCCACTCTGGTGAGTACCAAGTAAAGTACGTTCTAGTGGTTGATTATTACCGAGATCGAAAAATATATAAGCATTACGGTGCCCATACCATCCAGAAATACCATAATCACCAAACATTTGTAACATTGGGTCAACATTGAACTCGCGCGACATAATTATCCACATATCAATTCCTGCGCGTCGCATTGATGCCTGCAAGTGAAGTTCCATTTTCTCAAGTTTTACATCCCATTGATGCATGAGTCTTTGAAGTGCTTTGCTGTTCCATTGTGTCGATTGAGACTGAATAAAAGTCATTAAACAAGAAATAATTAATACTAAAATCTTTCTCTTCATTTTACTCTCCTTTATTTAAGCCAGAGGCGTTTCATTTAATTATATTGAATTGTAGTTTTGTTTTTTTGGTTCTTGAATTTAGCAGTCTTAAGTGCTTCTCTGTATTTAGGGAAAATTAATGCTAACCCATGATTATATATTGCACCACCAATTGTGCCCATAAAAATAATTGTTGCAACCGTTGATGGGTCGCTATTGGGCGCACCAAACATAGCGCCAAGCATAGGCATAACAGTAGTTGCACAGCTTGATACTAACATTCCTGCCCGTAAATAACCCTTGTTCTCACTTTCTAAATAGTTTGGTATTACAACGCCATTGATAAACCCTGGACCCAACAACATCACCATAAATTCAGGGAAAGATACATCCTGACCAGCTATTCCAGATAATAACATCATTGATGAAGCAGTAGATAACCCGATACTAGCACCAGCTAAAGTAATACTATTATTTTTGACCTTAGTAGAGTCTTGATGAGATTGCCCAAAGGTTGAGTCTTGAGCAAATGAAACAGTGGTTATTAATAAGGCAACAATTAGTAAAATCTTTTTCATGATGTACTTCTTTATTTAAGCCAGAGACGTTTCATACAGAAAATTTACAAATAATTACCCAACAATGTGGGTGTGTCTTTTATAAACAAAAAAGCCCACGAATGTGGGAACTATTTGAATCAGCAGTATAGTTCTTCTAGTTTTTTCTTTAAATCTTCAAAATTATCGAAAATGTGCTCTGAACAAGAAAATATCCAAGAACTTATATCATCTATAGGCAACTTATTTACAAGGAATACAGGCTTTCCAAGCCAGTAAGCCATAGTTACTTCTCCGTGAGTTCCACCGCCTCTAAAAACTGACTCATCCCATTTTACAATTAAATAATCCGACTTATGAACTACAGCATCTAAATCAATTTTAATTATTTTTCTAATTATTTTTTTATATTCATTAGGATTAGTTTTTTTCATCAGTCTGAAATCACTGGTGTTATGATGTTCAATAATACTTTTAGTTGCGATGACAGGGTTAAATACCCTATGATTAAGTTTAGTTTGTAACCATTCAGTAATATCATTTCTCCAATTTGCTCCATCATTATGGGCATTTTCAATTGGTCCTGATAAATAAGCAATCATATTAATATCCTTTGATAAATCTACACAACATCACCACAAACAAAAAAGCCCCCGTGAGGAGGCTATTTGAGCCAGAGGCGTTTCAATTAGATGTTAAAATTATTCCAGATGATGATGAAACAAAACTGTCAAATGGTTTTATTTATATTTATCAGTGAGAGAAATTTCTTCCACGATCCCCATAAAATGACCACCATACACATTATCAGCTAACCAACGTTTTTCAGATTCAATCTCGCCGAGCAAAAGATTCTTCCACCAATATTTTTGATCACCATTCCAAAAATAGCCATTAGATTTTAAAATGTCTTTAGTCTCATAAGGACTATTAATAGCTGAAACTTTATAAGTTGGGATTGATGCATTTTCAATCAGGTCCAGGACCGGTTTTTTTGTTTGGTTTGATGGGTGGGCCAATAGATTGATTAATGCATCCACATCCGACATAGCCCGATGAGAGTCATAATAAAATCCATGCCAAATACATAAAAGTTCCTGTTTACTACTGGTGAAGCCACGGGATAACCAATCAACATCATTTACAGAGCAAATCCAAATTTTCTCTTTTGATATTGGCAAATACCTGTCCATGAAAGCACGATCAAAACCGGCATTATGAGCAATGATTAGGTCAGCAGATTCCATAATTTTTTCGACTGAATCCCAATTAATAGCATGACCATCTACCATATCATTCGTTATGCCATTTACCATTGATACTTTTTCGTCTATGTGTTCTTCCGGGTCCTGAAAAGATTCATATTGATTTAAGATTGCATTTAAATCCCCTGTTTTATTATCAACTGACACAAGTTTAACAGCCAATTCAATAATCTTATCATTTGCCTTATCAAGACCTGTGGTTTCCAAATCCAAGATACAGATTTTTGAGCTATTTGCATTACTTTGGTCAACTATTTGATTCGATAAAGTATTACCATCAAATTTTCGAAGTTCAATTTTGTTTTCTGGAACAATTAGTTCCTTAATAAATGTCATGACTTTCTCCTGTTTTGTTGATCATGTATAATCTCCACGATTTCATTTTTATAATAATCGCCAACATAACTTTTACATTGTTCACCATCCAGATGACCAATCAATTGATTTCTAATTTTTATGCCATAATACGTCTCTAATAAATAACGATAAAACGACAACTGCATTGAATAGGTCACAAATTTGCAATCCATCAAATGCTGCGTAATTGGGTGCGTACCGGTTTTGCCTTTAAATGATACAGTATCAATCGACTTTGATGTTTTCCAATCAACAATTTCATACAAATCAGTACGTTTATCGTGAGCAAGTATATCAATACTGCCTGCGATTTTTAATTCTTTGCTATAGACCTTAATCTCGGTATAAATATCAATTTCAGATTTCATCTGGTATTTTTTCAGCCATTCGATTGCATCACGCGCCTTCGGTTCATCTGGCACGATGCTTTTATTAAGGTATAATTCAATTTCACTATGCACCTTCGTCCCATGATCTCTTGCTGCATCCCATTTTGCAATTAACGCTTCCGCAGTTGTATCCATATATTTAGGGTTTGTAGCCACTAATTTTTCAGCTATTGCATGCTTGTCAAATGGCTCGAAATAATTCCCGATAAGTTCGGTAACGCTTTGAAACTCAATGCTCGGATCTGTTTCAAGTACATATTTGTGGCCCGGCTCTTCAAGAGTGATGTTTTCATCAATAATGTTTCTCATTTTGCTATTCAATCCTATCCTCTATGTTTTTATTAATCCTCTTTTAAGCCAAGCTTTTTCTTTAATTCTTTTCCCGTTCATCTCTAACTCTAATCGCCTTCAATTCATCAAGAATCTCTTGTTGGGTAATCAATCCCTTACGAGTTAAAAGGCTCACAATGGCTTCTATACCCATCATATTTGAATAGGCAATTTCCTCATAAGATACTTTTTGTTCAGTCATTATTTCTCCGTTTCAATAATGGGGGAGTGGCTTATAAAAGAAAAGAGGGCAAAATGGCATTCCGCAATGCCGCCCTCTTCTCTTCGTGTTATGTATGACTCTTATTATCGAGCCGATAAATATTACAAAGAAATGGAATTGTTCACAAACAAAATAGGCAGGGCGATAGAGTCGAGTATTGACATAATAAACTATTGGTATTGCTCAAATAAAACACGGCCCTTAACGCTGGCCGTAATTATGTTTCGTTTTTTCTTCGTTGCGGTCGGTGGCAATGGGAGGCTCGGGCGATAATGCCGATATACGATCTTTTAGTTCTGTTGTCATATCAACATCCACAGATTTAAGCGAATCCTTCAACTGCTTTAAATTGCGCCCACCGATAATCGGTGCAGTTACTGCTGGGTGGCTGGCCACCCAAGCCACCGCCAAACTAACAGGCGAAAAGCCCTGATCTTTGGATAGTAGGCTAAATTGTTCTGCAATATTAAAAATCTGGGAACCCCCATAACGCGTTTCATACATTTTATTTTCCATCAGGCGACCAACCTTGGGCCGCTTTTTAATGCCGTATTTTCCCGAAAGTAACCCGCCACCCAAGGGCGAATAGGTAATTACGCCAACACTTTCGGATAGAGCCATGGGCAATATTTCTACTTCCGCCTGGCGTTTTACCAGGTTATACATGGGCTGAATGCATTCAAAGCGGTTCCAACCATTTTTTGCTGAAACACCCAACCCTTTTGCTACCTGCCAGGCAGCAAAATTGCTGGCACCCAAATAGCGTACCTTGCCTTGATGGACTAGGTCTTCCAAAGCCCGTAATGTTTCTTCCAAGGGCGTCAAATCGTCAAAGCGATGCAAAAAATAAATGTCAATATAATCGGTCTTTAATCTTTTCAGGCTTTCCCCTACAGCGGTCATAATATGCTTTCTGGTACTACCTCTAGAAACAACATCATCACTGGTGGGGAAATAGGCTTTGCTGGTTATAATCAGCTGGTCCCTGCTGTCAGCCATGAGCTTGCCCAAAACCTTTTCGGATCGGCCTTTTTCATATACATTGGCACAGTCGAAAAAGTTGATGCCTACATCCCGGCAAGACTGGAACATTTTGGCCGATTCCTTCTCATCTGCCGGACCGCCGAAGGGCATAGTGCCCAGACACAATCGCGATACCTCAACACCTGTTTTACCTAACAGCCGATATTCCATTTTATTCTCCTTTATTTGAGCCAGAGGCGTTTCATACAGGAAATTACACAGAAATTTTAATAGCCGATATGTAAAAAGGTGTGAGCCTGTCCTTGGTATAAACAAAAAAGCCCCACGCTTGGTGAGGATTCTTTGATAACAATTCACTCCATATCCACTCTGCCAGTAAAAGCGTTGCGACTTTCCACAGGTTTACATCCCAACCCATTTTTTCACCCTCTACGATATTAATAATAGCCACCTTCCAGAATCTCTCTTCTCATAGTCCTTCGACCTGTGAGCCTGCTCGTGGTGTGACCTACACAGCGGGACTGCCGTGTAGTGTTCAACCAAGTTCTTTTTGCGGTTTCTACCCATACCTATCCGCTTTAGGTGATGTGGTTCTGAAAGCGAGCCACACACACAACACGGTTTGGTTCTTATCCAATCAAGATATTTAAGCGATTTCATGCCAATATCCCTTCGGAGGTGTCCATCTAATTGTGTTTAATCCCCGTTGTGCCTAATTGCTGTAATCCGAAATAGAAATAAATTATTGTATTAGCTAATCGTGGGTAATTTAACTTAAATCTTAATTTATTTCTGTACCACAATTCCAGCACACAGCAAACTGACCTTCAACTTCCTTACCACATTTTGGGCAAATTAATACTTTTTGAGACTCAGGCGAATCCTTTAAAGCATCTTCGATTATTTTTTTAGCACGCTCAATGTCTTGATCTGTTACCCACAATTGAAGCCAGGCTTCAATGGGAGGAATCTCGCCCACCGCTGCGCTTAAATTCTCACCTGTAATGTTTGATTCAATTCCGTGCATTTTGAGTACGTTTTTCATATTTGCAACTGGTGCAAGAAATTGTGCGCTATATACTCTTTCCATGATATTATCCTTTATTCATGCCAGAGGCGTTTCATTTAGTTACACTCACCTTTAGTTCATTCTGTAACGCCTGAATTTTCAGCAAAACAATCATTTGAATAGGTTACGCCATCACAGCCACAAACCGGGTCATAAACCAAGTCGCATGGGAGATTTGTTATCTTTGATTCATCAATACAGTTCTTTTTGTCATTATCCTCACAAGAAAAGACAAACAAGAGGGGTAATATAAGCCAAAGACGTTTCATTTAAGCAAAAGCATCATCCCCGATTTAATTGACACACTTTATTCTTTTGTTCCAATTCCTTTGAAAAAAGTGTAGCAGAAAGTACCTCCACCTTCGGCTGTTCTATTTAGATCCTTAATTCCTTTTTCAAATTCTTTTTTACCAATGAGGTTTTTTGATACAGCCTCTTCTGAAATCCCTTTAATCATTGCTGTAAATGTATTTTTGGTAAACCCCTCTACCCATTCAGGATTAGAATCATCTACATAAACTTGTCTTGGAGAAACTTTAATTTCTTTAAATCCTGCCTGATCTAAAAGTGGATATAATTTTCTTCCAATATTGGCATCTCCTCCGTTTTGTTTCTGGAGTTCAACTTGACATTGAATTGCTTTTTTAGCTGCTTCACTATCTGGATGAAAATAGGTTGATCCATGATCACCTTCTATTAGTGTTATAGTTCCATTTTTTTTTAGGACTCTTTTCAATTTACTTAATGCTTGAATTGGATTTGGTATGTGTTCTAAAACAAAAGATAGAAAAATATGATCAAAATATTCATCTCCAAATGGTAATTCGAATATATTGGCTTGCTGAAATACAACGTTATCAATTCTGTTAGAATCAGCAATATCCCTTGCTTGATCAAGAGATTCCAATGATATGTCTATTGAAATAAATTTTGAGTTTTTATTTTTTGGAGCAACGATTTTTGTTTGTGCACCTATGCCACATCCTGCTTCAAGTATTATAGAACCCTTCTCCCAAACAGAATCATAATGTAATAAATCTGCAAGAGAATCTGCCTGATCATGTAGTCTATTTGCTTCATAGTCAGAATATCCGTGAACATATTTATTCATATTAGCAATGTAGTCAATTATTTTATAAACAAAAAAGTCTCCGTGAGGAATTTATTTGAGCCAGAGGCAATTTATATAGAAAATTACAAAAAATTGTACAACATGTAGGGTGAAATAAACAAAAAACCCCGCTAATGCGGGGCTCTTGCTTAAACGAAGCGGTTTCCTGAAATCTCACACGGATGTGAGTTTCAGGACGATAACCAGCTAACCAGTGATGATTTGATCCGCGCTGAAAATGGCGTCAAAAAAGCGGGTTGTC
>SCKQ01000055.1 GCA_004124535.1 Fidelibacterota bacterium | reverse complement strand
AGTAATGATGCCATATTGCCAATAAGCTTTGCACTCCATCAAAACTACCCCAACCCATTTAATCCAATTACAACACTGCGTTATGATTTACCAGAAAATGGTCATGTTAGCATTACCATCTACGATATGTTGGGCAGGCAAGTGAAGACCATAATCAACCAATACCAAGAAGCTGGCTACAGGTCAGTCATCTGGAATGCTACCAACAACTATGGCAAGCCAGTAAGTGCTGGTATCTACCTGTATCAAATACAGGCTGGTGAATACATGCAGACCAAAAAGATGGTACTGTTGAAATAAACATCAAGCCCCGCCCATTAGCGAGATTTTTTGGTTATAGACATTTAGGACTGGCGGGGTGTAAAATTTCCATAACAATGAATGGTTAATATTGAATGAACATTCAAGAAGAAATTGATATCCTGGATATTATCATTTTTTATCCTTTTCATCCTTTTTGTTATATATAGTTATGTGGTAGGGTAACTATTATAATGCTTAAGAAGCGTTTATGTCCAAATTGCTCCTCGGCTGAGTTTGTAGTCCCGATTAGGTATGGCATGCCTGGTGTTGAAATGTAGAAGAAATACTATAGGGGAAAAATTCTAATAACAACCAACCGGTAAAATAAATATGTTAAATCAAGCCGTTTTCATTATGAGATAAATTAACAATGAATAATATTTTTGATAGAAACATTTCCCTTGAAGAGCCAGGCCACAAATATATTCTTAAAACGGATCCGGCTATTAATTTTAGGAGCGTAACGGAAATCGTTTCAGATTATTTTGAACCGTTTGATAAGCATGCAATAGCTGCCAATTTAGTAGCGACGAACATCAAATATATGGGTACAGAGTCAAGTGAATTAATTGCAAAATGGGATGCGGCAAGAGATTATGGAACCAAAGTTCATAAAGAAATAGAAGATTGCCTTAAAGAAGGTAAATATCCAGAAGAAGTCAAATCAGTATATGCCGTAGAGTGGCTTAAAAAATATCAATTGAAATCAGATGTGGATATTTTTTCTGAGATAAAAGTATATAGTACAGAATTAAATATTGCAGGGAGTATTGACATACTTGCACATGATAAAAAAGCAGACACTTATGAGGTTATAGACTGGAAGACATCGAAGAATATTGAGACTAAGTCATATAATAATAAAATGGGCACACATCCAGTAACAAGTAACCTACAGGATTGTAAATTTGTACACTATTCACTTCAACTATCATTTTACAGATATCTTTTAGAGCAGTATTATGGTTTAACAATCAATAATCAGTTGATCGCCCATCTTAAAGAAGATGGATGTACCGGATATGTCGGTCGCTATTATCAAAAAGAAGTAATAGATATTATAGCAAATCAGAAAAATAATAAGGATCAATCATGACATTTATAGCACAGTTATCCCAAGATAACGGGAATATTACATTAAAGAAATTCGATGGCGCATCTTTCCCCAGATTTAATCCAGGTTATAGTGGATTAGATATCGTAAAAGTTTGTTTTTTGGATCTTGAAACCACAGGTTTAGACAAAATTGAAGATAAAATAATTGAATTAGCATTGAAGTTGGTAGCTATAGATCGAAATAATGGTGAATTACTAGGAGTTATCGCTGAATATCAATCATTCCACGATCCAAATGAACTTATAGATGAAAAAATAACATTAATTAACGGGATCAATAATGAAATGGTTCAGGGATATTCTATTGATTGGGACGAAGTCAATAACTTAATAAGCACTGCAGATATTATTCTTGCCCACAATGCAAGCTTTGATAGGGCGTTTATGGATAGATATCTATCCCTTTCAACTGAAAAAGTATGGTCTTGTTCAATAAGTGATATTGACTGGCTTAAACGTGGATTTACAAGTAATAAGCAGGAATTGTTATGCTTCTGGCACGGGTTTTACTATGATTCTCATCGCGCAATGTTTGATGTCGATGCATTAATCGGACTCCTAACACATGAATCTTATGAAGAAAATAAACCAATGATCGAACTTCTTGAGAATGCCTCTAAGCCATACTATAAGTTGTTGGCATTAGACAGTCCTTATGATACCAAGGACAAATTAAAGGCTAAAGATTATAATTGGGATCCGGAACGTAGATCCTGGTGGAAACGGCTGCTGCTCGTAGAAATTGAAACTGAACAGAATTGGCTAACTGAAAACATTTATAATGGTCATTTTACAGGAACTGTCGAAGAAATTCCGCTCACGGATAAATATAAGTGAAACATTAGTTTAGTGGATACACTACCAACAACACAATGTCCAAATTGCTCCTCGGCTGAGTTTGTAGTCCCGATTGTTTATGGTTATCCTTTTGACGAAACGGTGAAGGAATTCTATGAGGGAAAAACGCTTAAAGAGAATATTAAGGCATACGATTTATGACACTTGATCAGGCGGCCATTTTTTGCATTATCATAGTTACTTTTTCTCTGTTTATATGGGGAAAATGGAGATATGATATAGTTTCTATTATTGCACTGTGCACCCTGTTTATTATCGATCAGATACTGGGCGGAGAAACATCCACTTTGATTATGGAACCTTCCAATATATTCCTGGGGTTTGGACATCCTGCCGTTATAACAGTGGCAGCTGTCCTGATTATCAGCAGGGCACTGCGTAATTCAGGAGTGGTGGATGTCATTGCCCGTCAAATTATGCCCCTTTCAAAATATCAGATAGCGCATATTTCCAGTTTGAGCGCTGTGGTATCTATATTTTCTGCAATAATGAATAATGTAGGTGCCCTGGCACTCATGCTGCCGGTAGCGCTTAAAACTTCCGCAAAACAGAAACGATCACCAAGTGTTATACTTATGCCCCTGGCATTTGCCAGTATTCTTGGGGGTATGATAACTATGATAGGCACACCGCCGAATATCATCATTTCCATTCTTAGAAAAACCCAGTATATGGAACTTAAGACCCAGGCCATTGAAAATAATACTTCTCCGGCGGCTAAATATTTTGCAGCCCGGAACATTGATGTTGAGCAATTTCATCCGGAAGTATTCGGTATGCTTGACTTCAGCGCGGTTGGAGGAATTATAGCTATTCTGGGGGTGCTTTTTGTAGCACTCATCGGCTGGAAATTGATACCGAAAGAGTCATATAAAAAAGCTGGTGCTGAATCAATGTTTTCCATTGATGAATATATAACAGAGATTCGTATCCCAAAGGATTGCACATTTATTAATCGAAAAATTAATGAGATCGAAAAATATACAGAAGGCAGACTTGAAATAATTAGGTGCATTTCCCAAAATGGGAATATATATGCTCCGCAGCAGGGTAGAATCATAGAGGAAGGAGACCGATTTCAAATTCAGGCAGATCCGGTAGATTTAAAGTTAATGATGGATGAGTACGTCCTTCGCTTAACAAAAAAGATGCGGAAACGGATAGATCAGCTTAAAGATGATGGTACAGCTTTTAAAGAAGTCTTAATTACACCCGATTCACATCTCGTAAACCGTAATAGGCCGTATTTTAGAAGCCGTACCTCAAATTCACTTATACTCATGGCAGTTGCCCGCCAAGGACAATCAATACGAAAGCGCTTGGGAGATGTTATATTTCGTGTAGGGGATGTACTTCTCATTCAGGGGAATATAGATAACCTTGATGATAATATAAGCTCCCTGAATCTGGCACCCCTTGCTCAAAGAGAAGTACAGGTTGGTGTATTTTCAAGGGTTAGCTTGGCACTGTTGATTTTTGCAAGCGCCATTGTACTTAGTATGTCCGGAATGCTGCCTACTACCCTGGCCTTTGTTGGAGCCATATTATTATATATATTTACAGGCATCCTTCCTATCCACGAACTTTATCAAAAGATAGACTGGCCCATAATTGTCCTGCTGGGAGCAATGATACCTGTGAGTGATGCACTGCAGACAACTGGCAGTAGCCAGTTAATTGCTGAATTTATGGTTGGTATTACTGATGGTTTACCAAGCGGTGTTATTCTGGCCATTATTATGGTGCTTACCATGTGCCTTTCGGATATTATTAACAATGCTGCCACTGCCCTGATTATGGCACCCATTTCTGTTGGAATTGCTGTCTCTATGGGTGTAAGCGCAGACCCCTTTTTGATGGCTGTTGCTGTTGGGGCGTCTTGTGCTTTCCTGACCCCTATTGGTCATCAGTGCAATGCGCTGATTCTTGGACCGGGGGGCTATAAATTTTCTGATTACTGGAGAATGGGATTGCCTCTGGAAATTCTAATTGTAATAGCAGGCACCCCTTTAATACTCCATTTCTGGCCATTATAAATAAGATTCAATGAAATGAGCAAAACTGAACTGAAAAAGAAAATATTGACTCACACACTAATATTAAAAGCTGCCCATTTTGCAGCACAGAAACACAAGACCCAGCGTCGGAAGGATGAAGACGCATCGCCCTACATAAATCATCCTATATCAGTAGCATTGGCAATTGCACAAATTGGTGGAGTGGATGACCCTGAAATTTTAGCGGCAGCGCTTTTACATGACACCATAGAAGATACAGAGACAACACCTGAAGAATTGGAAAAACAGTTTGGAAAACAAGTTTGTAAATATGTTCAGGAAGTAACTGATGACAAAAGCTTGCCAAAAACTGAACGAAAGAAAAAACAAATAGAACATGCTAAGGATTTGTCAAATGGTGCTGCATTAATTAAAATTGGCGACAAGATTTCAAACGTGACAGATGTGACAAATAATCCACCTGCTGACTGGGATATTAATAGGCGCAAAGAATATTTAGAATGGGCAGAAACAGTCATTAATAACTGCCCTAAAGTAAATGAAAAAATGGAACAAAATTTTCAAGCGATACTTAATTATGGACGCAAACTATTTAATTGATTATATATCAAAATGCTCTAACCCCAGCCAAATAGCGAGGTTTTTTGTTTCTAGACATTTAGGACAGGTGTGATGATGTATGTATACTTAAAAAAACGGTTTTTGGTTACCAGTTTGGTCACGATATGGTCACGCAAGCCCCTAAATGCAGGTATTGTTGGTAGTTGCCCAGGTTCGATTCCCAGGCGTTCCCGCCATTTCGAAATCCCGGTAAGTAGCCAGGATTTCTCTATTTATGGATGGGAAAACCTCTTTGATCCCCAGCGGGGTTTTTTGTTTAATATCTTAATTAGTCAAGTTGAGATTGTCGCTTATTAAAAGTAAATCCATGATATCAACCTTGTCATTATAATCCATATCACCAGCATAGCTGTTATACATATTATAAAATGTATTATTCATTATTATTTGTATTTCAATCATTGTATCGATTGGCGTAACAGTTCCATCACTACACTCCCGGCTTGTATTGCTGATGAGATAGTAATCAATTAATCTAACGGATGTTTATCATTGGGACTTTTATCAAAAGGTAATTTCATTCCCATGAAAAATTTTCAATCAGAGTTATACTATTGTGTAACCTGTTTTTCCAGCATCTCTTTGTGATCTGCTATTCGTTCGTGGATACCCTTGATATCATAGTTTGAGAGCACAATTAGATCACCATCTTTAGCTGAATCAAGTGCAAATTGTACAGCATCGTGTTCATTTAATATAATTTCTATTTTGTTTTTATTCATTCCGTGTTTTAGGAGGTATATTTTGAGGGTTTCTGATATATATCCTTGTTTTTTACCACGGAGAAAACCTTCAAATAATATTATCTGGTCATAGGTTGCGGCTGCTATCTTTGCTACATTTTCAAAATCTTCCACACGTCGGTCTCCCGGCAAACACAATGTTGCAATTGTATTTACAGGGTTTAAGGAAATTACAAATTCAGCCAGTCCATCATAACCAGCAACATTATGAGCAAAATCAACCAAAACCTTAAACGATCCCATATCCTGCATTGTAAGTCGCCCCGGTGTTTGAGAATAAGAAGGGAAGAATGTAGTAAGTGAAGCTGTAATGTTCTCGTTTTTCACTCCTATTCCAATAGCAGCTCCTATAGAAGCCAGAACGTTCGCAATATTAAAACGAGCTTTCCCATCAAAGGTTATTGGAACGTCCTTTGCTTCCACCAGTGGATATTTCCATTTGCCCTTCATAACGCAAAATTCACCGTCTTCAAATATAACAGCCGTTCCACCTGACTTTAAATGTTCTTTTATAACTGTATTGGTTTTGCCTTCCAGACTATAAAAAATGATATTTCCACTGGTTTGGTTTGCCATATCTGCTACCAGGTGATCATCTGCATTTAAAATTGCATACCCATCTGGTTTAACCACTTCAGGGATAATTCCTTTTACTCGTGACATTTTATCTAAATCGTTGATGTAATTCATTCCCAAGTGGTCCGCTGACACATTGGTTACCACTCCTATATCACAGTGTCTAAACCCAAGACCTTCCCTTAGCAAGCCTCCTCGAGCACATTCCAATATAGCCATATCAACAGTTGGGTCAGTTAGTACCATTTTATGTGAAAAAGGCCCGGTCATATCTCCCTCATAAATCAGACGGTTTTTAATGTACACACCTTCCGTAGTGCACATACCCACCGTATACCCCACAAATTTCATTATATGGTTCAGGAGTCGTGTAGTTGTTGTTTTTCCATTGGTACCGGTTACAGCAATAATAGGAATAGTGGAGGAAGAACTAGGCGGGAATAGCATATCAATAACCGGTTCAGCCACATTCCTAGGAAGCCCTTTAGTGGGGTGAAGATGCATCCGGAAACCAGGAGCTGCATTGAGTTCCACGATTCCACCACCATTTTCAGAGATGGGTGTATTAATATCCGGAGCTACAATATCAACTCCACCAATATCCAGACCAACGATGCGAATAGCGCGCTCTGCAATATGCACATTGGTTGGATGAACGGAATCCAATACATCAATAGCCGTTCCACCGGTTGAAAGGTTTGCTGTAGTTTTCAGATACAGAATTTCACCTTTCTCCAGAACTGACTTCAGTGTATATCCTGCATCTGCAATAAGATGTTTAGTTTGGTGATCAATAGTAATCTCAGTCAGTACATTTTCATGTCCATAACCCCTGAGCGGATTTTCGTTTTCCTCATCAATCAGTTCCTCAATGGATTGTTTGCCGTCACTTACGATATGGGCAGGCACACGTTTAGCGGCAGCCACCAATTCCCCGTTAATTACCAAGAGTCGGAAGTCAATTCCCTTCAGCATTTCCTCAATGATCACATACCCATTTTTGGATTGTGTTTTTGCTACCTCCCAGGCATCTTTAAACAATTCATCATTATCTATACCAACAGTAACGCCTCTCCCGTGATTACCATCGGAAGGTTTTATAACCAGCGGATAGCCTATTTTTTTTACCGATTTAAATGCGCTGTCGTAATTTCGAATTTCTATTCCTTTTGGAACGGGTATACCATGTTTTCTCAGCATTTCTTTTGTTTCCAATTTGTCTCCAGCAAAATCAACTGCTAGACTGGAAGTATGATCGGTCATTGTTGCACGGATACGTTTCTGATTGGTGCCATAACCCAACTGAACCAGGGAACCCCTGTTCAACCTGGTAAAGGGAATACCTCGTGAAACTGCCTCATCCACAATGGATGAGGTGCTGGGACCCAATTTGTAGCGTTCCCTGAGTTCCTTTAATTCCAAGATAATTGCATCTAAATCAAATTTTTCTCCACGGATCAGTTTTTCGCAAGCACCCACTGATAGTTCACCAGCCCGCTTACCGACCTCGGAAACAATATATGAAAAGACAATATGATAGATACCCTTATCGCCGGTTTCACGGGTTCTACCAAAACCGGTATCCATTTCTGCTAAGGTTTGCAATTCCAGAGCAACATGTTCTACTATATGTCCCATCCAGGTGCCGTCCTTCACCCGTTGGAAAAACCCCCCGGATTTTCCCACGCTGCAGCGATGTTCATAAATGCTGGGAAACGTTTCAGTGAATCGTTTATAAAACCCACTGATTTTATTTGTTGGTTTTTCCTCCAATTCGCCAATATCCAGCAGCATCTGGATGCAGGGTCTAAGGCTCCAGTAATTAGGCCCTGAGAGTATCCGAAATTGAATTATTTTCATCTTGTTACTCATGCTGTCTGCAATAAAATGGAATTTGATGATTCTTAATTTTTCTCTTTCATTAATGGTAAACGTTCTTCTAGGTCATAACCATATCCTGGCGTTATTATATTCATGTTCATACCAAAAATTGAGATTGCATCCTGTGGTTTCCCTTCCGAATACCCTGAGTGGGTAATACTGTTGCCATTGAGTATCGTCACTGTATTTTTTCCTGACACTCTGCAGTATCGGTCATTTGTGATTAATACTGCTGTATTTTCATCTATACCTAAACCAATAAATTTGGGATTTGAACTTACTGCACTTGCTAAGCGAAAAAGCCGGTTTCTTTCACGAAAGTGTTGATCAATAATGCAGTTACCTATCAATCCTAAACCTCCTGTTAGTTTAACCAGGTTTCTCCTTGGATTATACCCGCCTCTACCACCAGCTACCATTAATTTACTGGCAATGCTTGCGCCTGCGCTTGTGCCACCATATAAAAGACCCTCGTTTACCCTCTGATTGATTCTCTGGAATAAAAGTGTGCCCCCCATAATAGCAGCTAACTTTATCTGGTTTCCTCCAGTGATAAATACAGCGGATGCTTCATTCAGGTATTTAATATTTTCAGGAGAATTACAATCACTCCGCTGAGTTAGAGGCAAATGAATGATATTACTGCAGCCTAGTCTGGTAAAAACTTCTGTATAAGTATTTCCAGATTCCTCTGAAAATTTGGATGCACCGGTGATTAGAATTAAAGGACCATCTGATTGGTTATACAGTTGGCGGAATTTATTTAAAAGCAGCGGCTTTTTCCCTTTCTCCTCATTACCACCAATAAGGAATAGCTGTTTTGTATTCAAAGGATCTCCAAGTAATAAAAATGGTTAAAAATAAGGGTGGAAAATTTACATTTCTCTTTAACTGATTTAACTCAATTAAATTAAAAATAATTTCGGTATTATTATTCTACACCTAAAATTAAAATTGACCTGCCCCTTGCCCAACGTCCGCGGGGTTTTTTGTTTGTAATATAAGTTGTGTAATTGTTGTTAAATTATGGTAAAAGAGGAGTTGATAATGAATACATATGTCATTTTAGGTAATTATTCAACTGACGCTATTGAGAATATAAGTGGTGAAAGAAAAGATAAAGCGATCAAAATTGTCGAAGAATGCGGTGGTTCAGTGCAGTGTCTTTACGCATTATTAGGAAATATTGATTTAGCGGGAATAGTAGAATTTTCCGATAATGAATCTGCACTGAAAGCGAGTGTTGAATTGGCCCGGATGAGTGGGATTTCTTTTACTACTTATCCCGCTGTAGATGCTGATCGCTTTGATGAATTAGTCGGGCAATGAACCGTTAAGGAAAATATACCTCGCCTGAATCCACCTCTTTCCTGACCATCCAGCGCTCGTTGTCGCAGGTGACCTGCTTCGACTGTAGGCCCATTTGGTGTAAACTCCAGCCTTATGGTTTCACTGGATTTTTCTTTTTCGCTTTACTCGCGGGATTAGCATTTAGCGAAAATGGTGCAAAGCAGGCTCACGGTCTCTCTGAAACGAAAAACCCAGGACAACAAGCGGCTGATGAACCCTTAAAAATTTCCAGTATGATCACTATGTTCATGTGCGGTGACGTCATGATAGGAAGAGGCATTGATCAGGTCCTGCCTCATCCCGCAGACCCCCTTATCCACGAGCAATACATGAAAAGTGCCAGAGGATATGTAGAACTGGCTGAAAAGGCCAATGGTCCAGTTCAACAGCCAGTCAGCTATGCTTACATCTGGGGAGATGCCCTTAAGGAACTGGAAAGAGCAGCACCGGACGTGAGGATAATTAATTTAGAAACGAGCGTTACCAGAAGTGACAATTTTGGGAAGAAGAAAACCATACACTATAGAATGAATCCCGAGAATACCTCCTGTCTAACAGCAGCCAAGATAGATTTTTGTTCGCTTGCAAATAACCACATTCTCGATTGGGGTTACTCAGGCCTCGAGGAAACATTGGAATCATTGCAGAAAGTGAACGTGAGAAGCGCAGGAGCAGGACAAGATCTTCAGGATGCGGAAGCGCCTGCGGTGATTGAGGTGGAAGGAAAAGGAAGGGTGATTGTGTTTTCATACGGATTAGAAACAAGCGGAATTCCTTTAGATTGGTCCGCTTCGGAAGAGAAGCCTGGCGTAAATTTCTTAAAAGACTCGTCTGATGAAACAATCCTGAATATTAAACATAAAGTCGTGGAAGTGAAGCAGAAGGGAGATATCGTGGTCGCCTCTATTCATTGGGGGAGTAATTGGGGTTATCGCATTCCCTCTGATCAAGTTAAACTTGCTCACAAACTAATTGATGATGGCAGTGTAGATGTAATTCATGGGCACTCATCTCACCATGTAAAGGGAATAGAAGTTTATAAGCACAAGCTAATTCTCTACGGCTGTGGTGACTTTCTAAATGACTATGAGGGAATTGGCGGCTATGAAGATTTTAGAGCTGACTTGGGCTTGATGTACTTTGTAAGCGTAAGTCCCTTGACTGGCGAACTTGTTCGTTTGCAAATGATTCCAACCCAAATCAAACGCCTTAGAGTCAATCGGGCCACAAGAGCCGATGCTGTGTGGTCGAGAGATATCTTGAATAGAGAAGGTGAACAATTCGGAACACGGGTGGAATTGGACAGGGATAACAGTTTAACACTGCAGTGGGATTGATTCCCTTTGTTTTGAGAATAATTGACTCAGGGAAAATACACCTGTAGTGAACAGTGCTTCAGCAGATCTAATCCGGTAAAAGAGCAACAATCCGTAAGGGTCCCCCGCTGCCACCTTTAATTTTGATCGGTAGCGCTATGACCCAGGCACCTGTAGGCGGCAGCCGATCCAGATTGGCCACATTTTCAAAGGCGGGAATGTTTCGATCGAATAATATCTGATGGCTTTCATATAATTCGGACTGTCCGTAATCTATGCTGGGTGTATCCAGGCCAATTGCGTGGATCAAACGATTGTCAACCAACCACTGCGCTGCATCGGGGTGGAGTCCGGGGAAGTGGAGGTCTTCCACAGCCTGCTGACCACGCTTAGCGGTACCCATGTACTTCGCCGGGTCAGGCCAGAATTGTCCCAAGCCGGTTTTTAAAAGTACGATAGTCCCTTCTGTAATCCTCCCATGAGTTGCTTCCCAATTGGTAAAGTCATCCACTCCAATTTGATAATCACGGTTTTGTAGTGCATTGCCGGACACATCAATCACAACCGCCTTTCCGGTGAGATGATGGAGGGGAATCTGTTCCACCGTCCAGCGGCCTTTCGCAAAGTGGATTGGAGCATCAATGTGAGTCCCGCCATGCTCCGCTGTGCAAAAAGTGTTTGCCGTATAATAATACCCATTATCTGTCGTTCCTTCAAAAACTTCCTTCAACTGGAATGTGTCTGATGTAGGCCAGTAAATCGTCTCGAATGAGAATTCGTAAGTCAGGTCAATCCATTTCCCGGATGGGAATGATTTAGATGGTGCACATCCTGTCAGAAAGAGGGAACCAATTACCAGACCGAATAAATACAGTTTTAACTTCATCTTATGCCTCCATTATTTGCTCAGGGTTCAAAGGGGTTAGTATAATTGATCCGTTTTGGCAGCCATAATGAAATCGTTTTGATGCAGGCCCTTTATTTTGTGCGTCCACCAGGTAACCGTTACTCTTCCCCATTCAGTCAATAGAGCAGGGTGGTGACCTTCTGTTTCTGCTAATTCTCCAACCTTATTTGTGAATCCTAAAGCTTCTGCGAAACTGTTGAAAGTGTACACCCTTTCCAGCCGCTTAATGATATCCCGTTCAATGATCTTCCAATCGGGCACCTGGTGCTGTAAATCTGCAATTTCTTCATCAGTGACAGTAGGCGCATCTTTCCGGCAGGCCACGCATTTCATTTGCGTTAACTCCATCATTATTCCCTCGTTTCCTTTAAATAAATGGTTTTATTAATCCTTCGGGATAAACCCCACCAAATTTACGATGATTAGACCTTAGGACAGTTCCATATTCTAATGTCATATTCCATGATTTGGAATAAAATAGAGTGAGATAAATACCTTGAATGCTGGTGCAAATTATTCGGACCGGGGATTTGACTCATGCTGAGACTTACATCCGGAAGCTGCCTCATTCCCCACCCGGATAAAGCTGCTCGCGGCAGTGAAGACGCACTTTTCGCCAATGATGAAATGAACGCCCTTGGCGTCGCCGATGGGGTTGGTGGTTGGATTTTCCATGGTGTTGACCCGGGAGTCTATGCCTGGGAACTGATGTGCTTCACGGAACAGGCGGTGCTGTCCGGGGAACTGGATCCTGTTAAAGCTCTTCGCCGGACCTATGACGGAAATCAGGAGCGCGGTACATCCACAGCCTGTGTTGCCGTACTAAAAGAGGGGTATCTGGTTTCCATCAACCTCGGGGACTCCGGATTCATTGTTATTCGCGACGGACAGGTTTTTCAATCCCGTAGCGTTACTATCCATTCCTTCAATTTTCCTTTCTAGCTGGGCGGGGGCAGTCCTGACCTGCCGGAAGACGGGATAGTGGAAAAGCAGGAACTTTTTCCGGGAGACCTGGTAGTGATGGCAACCGACGGCCTATGGGATAACCTGTTTGAAGATTTTGTGGCAGAACTGGCTGCTGAGGAAAGTGATCTGGACGGCCTGGCCCGAAACCTCGCCCGGCAGGCACGTCTTATTGGAGACAATACGAAAGCCAAAACTTCATGGTTCGTTGAGGGACTGGGCGGCAAACTGGATGATATTACGGTAGTTACGGCCAGGGTCTTTTCTGATTGAGGTTACTTATTCGAAAATAACTATGAAAAAGTGATGTTTTGTCATCCTGAGACCTGACTTGAGTCAGGCGAAGCCTGCCTGCGCTGGTACTACCTGCCCGTCGTATGCAAGTACGCGGGCGACAGACAGGGATCTGGGATACTACTAATGATTACGGGAAACCAGTGAGCGCTGGGATTTACCTATACCAGATACATGCTGGGGAATACATTAGCACTAAGAAGATGGTGCTATTGAAGTAGATTCTTTAAATAGGTAAACATCAAGCCCCGCCCAGTAGCGGGGTTTTTTGTTACTGGGATGATGGGTAGATTTAATTCTAATAATCAAATATATCTTTTTAGTTAAATGAAATATGATGTAGTCATAACGGGATCAACGGGGATGGTTGGTAAAGGAGTGTTATTGGAATGCCTTGATCATAATTGGGTTGAGAAAGTTTTAGTAGTAAACCGCAGCTCCATTAATCTAACACATCCGAAGCTCAAAGAGTTATTGGTATCAGATTTCATGGATTTAAAAAATATTGAGGATGATCTCAAAGGATATAATGCCTGTTTCTTTTCACTAGGAGTCTCTTCCATTGGTATTTCTAAAGAAGATTACGAGAAAATCACTTATGAATTGACTATGCACTTTGCCAAGACATTTCTCGATAAAAATAAAGATAGTATCTTTACATATGTCACGGGAGCAGGAACAGATTCTACTGAAAAAGGAAAAGTTCATTGGGCAAGAGTAAAAGGAAAGACAGAGAACCGTATTTTAGATATGCCATTTCGTGCTGCTTATATGTTTCGTCCTGGATATATCCATCCTTATCGTGGTGTAGGCTCAAAAACAATTTGGGTAAGTCTTTTATATGGTATTTTTGGAATTCTTTATCAAATCCTAAAATTTTTCCCCAGAACCGCTACCAACAGTATCAATATGGGTAGGGCTATGATATATTGCCTAAATGGTGAGTATAAAGAGAAAATACTTAACAATAAAGAGATCAACGAAGTCGCTAAACTCGTTTAAATGGTTAGTAACATTATAGAAAATAAAACATTAAGCCCCGCCAAGTAGCGGGGTTTTTTGTGTATGGACATTTAGGACTGGCGTGATGTAATATTGTCTTAATGAAGCGCTTCCTACCACTGTTAATCCTCACTAGCTTGTTGTTTGGGCAAGATATTATCCAGATTAAAACGGGGACATCTTTTGGCGAATGTTTTGGATACTGTCTTTCCGAATTAAATATAATTGGCACAGACGCTGATTATTTTT
>SCKQ01000054.1 GCA_004124535.1 Fidelibacterota bacterium | reverse complement strand
CTAATGAATGTTCCCTTTGTTTTCGCAGAAGATGGGGATGAAAAAGAATTCCTTGATTTCTGTACTAAGCATGGTCTTATGACTTTAAAAGGGCACAGGTCTGTTGGTGGATTCCGGGCTTCGATCTATAATGCCATGCCCGAAGCGGGTGTGGATGCGCTGGTTGCCGCCATGCGGGAATATGAATCCCAGCACAGCTGAATCATTTATCCATAAATAATTTATCCAGCTTTGGTTTGATTACGATCCTGCAGTAGGGTTGGTTCGGGTTATTATCGTAGTAATTGTTATGGTAATCTTCGGCTGGCCAGAATTGATCCAGGGTAGTAATTTCCGTCACAATGGGATTTGAGTATGCTCCCGAATTGTCAAATTTTTCCATGGATCTTTCCGCTGCGGACTGTTGCTCCTCAGTATGGTAGAAAATAGCCGATCGATATTGCGTGCCGACATCATTGCCCTGACGGTTGCGGGTTGTGGGATCGTGTGACTGCCAGAACATGGTGAGGAGTTCATCAAAGGAAATGGTTGCGGGATCAAACGTTATTTGAGCCACTTCGGCATGTCCGGTCATGCCCGTGCAAACATCTTTATAGGTGGGATTATCTTTATCACCGCCACAATAACCAGGCACAACGTCTTTCACGCCTTCCAAACGCTGAAACACTGCTTCTACGCACCAAAAACAACCGGCACCAAAGGTAGCTTTTTCTGATTCTTTCATTGTTTTTTCTCCATGGACTATTGATAGCAATAATACAAAACAGAGTGATAATTCAATGGGCTTCACAGCTAGTAATTTAAACTTAATAATTAGTCATCACAAAACAGCAATTATGCTCAATCAATTGATAGTTGTATACCAAAATTGTATTGTAATTTTGCGCCCTGATATTTTTCAATAAAGGCAATCATGCTGACCATTAGTGTACTCAAAGAAACTGTAGCAGACGAAAAAAGGGTAGCCTTGGTGCCAGAAAGCGTTAAACGTCTGGCCAAGCAAGGAATTACAATACTCATTCAAGAAGGTACAGGTATTGAAGCTGGTTTCAGGCCAAAGGACTACGAAGCTGCGGGTGCGGCCATTGTCGCAGATTATGATGAATTATTGAAAGAAGGGCATATTTTCCTCAAAGTACAGGTTGTTTGCTTGCAGGATGGTATGCTTGAACTTGTGGATCCATTGGCTAAAGGTTCCGTGATTATTGGCTTTATGAGTCCCTTTAAATACATTCATAATATTCAATCGTTGGCTGAGCGAGAGCTGACTACATTTTCCATGGAACTTGTGCCACGTATTTCCCGGGCCCAACGAATGGATGCGCTTAGCGCCATGAATTCGGCAGCAGGGTATAAGGCAGTATTATTAGCTGCTAGCAGATTGAATAAGTTTTTTCCCTTAATGATGACGGCTGCAGGTACCATCTTACCGGCCAAAGTACTTGTCATCGGTGCTGGTGTGGCTGGATTACAGGCCATTGCTACTGCAAAGCGTCTGGGCGCGCGGGTAAAAGCGTTTGACACGCGACCAATCGTTAAAGAGCAGGTAGAGAGTCTGGGGGCTGAATTTGTTTCTCTGGAAACAAGCCAAGATGCGGAAACGGCCGGTGGTTACGCGGAAGAAATGACGGAAGATTTCTACCGGCATGAACATGCTATAATTGGCGAACACCTACCTGATACGGATGCGGTCATAACCACAGCACAAATATTTGGGAAAAGAGCCCCTCTGCTCATTACAGAAGAAATGTTACAGTCTATGCGCCATGGATCTGTGATTGTTGACCTTGCTGCTGAGCAAGGTGGTAATTGTGAGCTTACAGTGCCGGGTAAGAATGTTGAACGCCATGGTGTGAAAATACTTGCTCCGCTTGATCTGCCATCGAGTTTATCCTACCACACCAGTGAAATGTTCAGTCGCAATGTTGCTGCTCTATTAGGTGAAATGCTGAATGAAGGGGAACTGAATATCGATCCAAATGATGAAGTGATTGCCGGCACAATGCTGACCCACGAAGGGAAGATAATGAACCAGCATGTGATTGACCTTTTGGATCGTGAAGAGGAGGAAAAATCATGAATGCGCAATTATTAGTTGAAATTTATGTGTTTGTTCTAGCTGTATTTGTGGGATTTGAAGTTATCTCTAAAATTCCCCCAACACTCCATACGCCCCTCATGTCCGGCTCAAATGCGATATCCGGGATCACGATTGTAGGAGCCTTGCTGGCTGCAGGGTCATTGCCGGGGACATTAAGCGGCACTCTTGGTCTGATCGCAATTATACTGGCCATGATCAATGTGGTCGGCGGCTTTATGGTTACGGGCCGTATGCTAAAAATGTTCAAAAAATAAGATAATCGTGCAGGATATTTTTATACCCATTATTTATCTGTTCTCAGCCGTTCTTTTCATCCTGGGCCTGCGACAACTTTCGCATCCGCGAACAGCTCCGAAAGGAAACACTACGGCTGCTATTGGAATGCTATTAGCTGTTACCGCTACATTATTAAACAACCAGATCCTTGACTTTCAAACAATCTTTATTGGTATAGTGATTGGCAGTGCTATTGGTGCAGTATTGGCCAAGAGGGTGGAAATGACATCCATGCCGCAGCTGGTTGCGCTTTTTAATGGGTTTGGCGGCAGCGCATCATTGCTGGTCGCTGCTGCGGAATTCTATAAGGGTGAACCATTGCTGGTTTTTACTCTAGCAACAATAATGCTCAGTGTGCTGATCGGTGCCGTAACATTTTCTGGTAGTTTAGTGGCCTTTTCGAAACTCCAGGGCATTATGCGTGGTGCACCAATAAAATTCAGTGGCCAACATAGTTTTAATGGCCTATTAACTGGAGTTGTTGTCTTATTGGCCGTTTATGCTGTTTTGGATCCTGCGCAGGCAAGTAATGCTGTATTGGCCATAATAGTCATAGCGCTATTACTTGGGATTTTATTCGTAATTCCAATCGGCGGTGCCGACATGCCCGTCGTGATCTCAATGCTGAATTCTTTTTCTGGACTTGCAGCATGTTCCACTGGTTTTGTGATTCAAAATGATGCCCTTATAATCAGTGGATCTCTTGTCGGTGCCAGTGGTATCATTTTGACCGATATCATGTGCAAAGGAATGAACCGTACGATCTGGAATGTACTTTTTGCCGGCGTTGGCTATGATGCTGAGGCGAGTCCCTTAGAAGAAGATCCGATGAAAACAGTAAAATCGTATGAACCAGGGGACACGGTAGTAATTTTTGAAAATGCCAAGCAGATTATAATTGTGCCTGGTTACGGTCTGGCTGTAGCTCAAGCACAATACATGGTTCATGAACTGCAGGAATTACTGGAAGGGAAGGGTGTTATAGTAAAATACGCAATTCATCCTGTTGCTGGTCGGATGCCGGGCCATATGAATGTTTTACTTGCGGAAGCAAATGTGCCCTATGATAGTCTGTATGACCTAGATCAAATTAACCCTGAATTCGAGGAAACGGATGTAACCTTGGTGATTGGAGCAAATGATGTGGTTAATCCCGCTGCCCGGCATGACACTAATAGTCCTATTTTCGGTATGCCTATTCTCGACGTAGATAAGAGTCAGACCGTATTCGTGCTAAAACGCAGTATGAATCCTGGGTTTGCCGGCATCGAGAATGAATTATTTTATAAGGATAACACCATTATGATTTTTGGTGATGCCAAGGATACAGTATCAAAACTGGTATCCGAACTGAAATAATTCAAGTAGTAATTTTATCATAAGGACCTAAAATTTAAAATCATAATCAAAATCCACGCCCATAACTGATGACGCAACCATCCAGAAGTAAGATAATGGAACTGGAGGTGATGGTTGCTGATGTCATCCAAGAGACACATGATACAACGACGCTGGTCTTGTTTACGGGAAATGATCATATGGATTACCTCTCTGGTCATTTTTTGACGATTGATCCCCATCAATTCGAAGCACTGGGACGCTGGATTGCTTTTCTAGAGGACGTAAAAGGTAAGAAAGAACCACCGCGGGCCTATTCCATGGCGAGCACTCCTGATGAACATTATTTAGCCATAACAGTTAAGGAAGAACGCTATATGCCGGGCTACACAAAATATCCACCTCTGCTATCACCAATATTGGCCCAGCGTACAGCTACAGGACGAAAAATCCTAGTTACCGGCTTTACAGGACCGTATACGCTGCCCAAGGAAGGTAAAACCCCAAATTCTATTCTTCACATTGCCGCAGGAAGCGGTATCGTACCTAATTGGAGCATTTTGAAATTTGGTTTGCGTAATCATCCGGAAATGATACAAACACTTTTGTACAGTAATAAAACTATGGTTAGATACAATTTATGGTGAAGAACTGATCAAACTACAGAAAGAGTTCCCTGACCAATTAGATATTAAGTTTTTTATAACTTGGGAAAACCAGCCATCATCAGTTAATGCTACAATAGAGGGAGGCCGTATTGATAAGCTGACCATTGAAAAAGCCGTCAAACAGCTTGATGATCCACTGGTTTATGTCTGTGGGCCTGCTAATACGGTCAATGATAAAAAAGCTCGCCAAAGAGAACAATGAGGCCCTAAATCCGCGATTTATGGAATCAACATTGGGTTATTTATCAGAAATTGGCATAGACAAATCCCGTATAAAGCGTGAAAGCTACGGTTAAGCAACTAAATTGCTGTAAAAACAGCACCCATTTTCCTGTAAGTAACTGTCTTCCATAAACCGTTTAATATGAAAAGGGTAGTCATGCTCCTAATTTATTGTACAATTAAAAGGCCAGTTTTCGTGTTGAAAATTGTTGATTTACCAAAGAAGGTTTGGCAGTAAAAATCAATTTCACTGAATAACAGTATGGAGATATCATTCATGAAACAGACTAGCGAAAAAAGACAATCGGGCTTCACCATGATCGAAATTATGGTTGTGGTGGTCATCGTGGCTATTCTGGCAGCTATAGCTGTTCCGACATATTTACGATATGTGGAAAGCGCAAGGGCTACAGAAGCAAAAAGTGTAATTGGAAACATTGATAATGCTGCGAAGATGTATTACCAGACCTATGGTGAATGGCCAACAGATGTTGAGGAATTGGAAAATTCTGGACAACTTGAAGTAGATCGATCTACCAAACGCAAGTGGGTGTTTGAGCTGCAGCTATCGGACCAGGGTGGTAGAATTATAGCTACCAGCACTGGCGATATGGATGGTGGCGAAGGTCGTGTTGTAGAATTTGACCGAGAATCTGGTGATTACAGAGGATACGGTACAACCGAAAGAGAAAGTTAATGGAAATAAATAAGCTACTTACTTATGCCCTTGAATCAGGGGCTTCTGATCTGCATTTGAGTTCGGGTTCCATTCCCATGGTACGGATTAATGGCATCATGAAACCATTAAATATGTCGTCAACAACAGATGAGGATATGGATTCCATTTTACCGCAAGTGATGAGTGATGATCAGATAGCGAAATTCCAGGATCGGAAGGAGATCGATTTCAGTGCCCGTTTAGATGGAAAAGGAAGATTCCGGGTGAATTTTTTTCAACAAATACGCGGTCTCGCTGCCGTATTTCGCGCAATTCCTGAAATCCCAAAAGGATTTGAAGAATTGGCACTCCCACCTATTCTGGAAAGCATGTCCATGCTTGATAGAGGACTGATTCTGTTAACAGGGCCGACCGGGTCCGGTAAAAGTACAACACTCGCTGCCATGGTGGACTACATGAACCAGAATCGTGAATGTCATATCATCACAATTGAAGATCCAGTAGAGTATTTTCACCATTCAAATCAATGCCTGATTAACCAGCGTGAGTTGGGCGCATCGACCCATAGTTTTGCTAATGCACTTCGATCAGCGCTGCGGGAAGACCCTGACGTCATCCTGGTGGGTGAAATGCGTGACTTGGAAACTATTTCACTGGCGCTTACTGCTGCAGAAACGGGTCACCTGGTGCTGTCAACACTGCACACAGCCAGCGCGGTAAAGGCCGTTGACCGTATCATCGATATATTTCCTGCTAGTCAAAAAGGCCAAATCCGTTCCATGATGTCTGAAAGTCTAGAGGCAGTAATTGCACAAAAGTTATTGCAGACTAAGGATAAAAAAGGTCGTATCCCCGCTCTGGAAATCATGATTGCAACTACGGCAATTCGAAACCTCATTCGCGAAGACCGCATTTACCAAATTCCTTCTGTGATGCAGGCTGGAGGTGTGGAAGGAATGCAGACCCTGGACCAAGATTTACAAAGGCTGGTATCCCAAGGAAAGATCCGGCGTGCAGCGGCGGCTCAGATTGCCGAGCATCCAAGATTATTCGGTAGTAATGTATTATAGAACATTTCAACATCGATTTCAGCAGGGGTTTTCCTTCATTGAAGTTATGATTGGCGTGCTTATCGTAAGTATTGCTGCCTATGGTATGGTAGTGGGAGCCACCCATGCCCGTGGTGAATTGCGGGCCATTGCCGTAAAAGAGAGAGCTACAGAAGAATTACTGAGTTTTGTGGAAACGATGAAGGGTCGTATCGCTGACGGAAAATTGTCAATTATTGAGCGGTCGGGAGATCTGCAGGGAGAAACAGTTTATTTATTTGGCAATAAACATAGTCAAACAAAACTCGCAGCGAAGATTTATTATGAGCCTATAACAATATTATACACTGATTCTACCAGCAATGTTGATCGTTTCGTGCTCAAATCCTGGATTGAGTGGGAAGATTTTTCGACACCGGCAAATAAGGTGGTAAAACGGGAAGAGATTGAAATGGTAATGATGGAGTTTCCTCTGTGAGTAAAACAAAATCCATGCGCTGGGCATCGGGATTAACACTAGTTGAGTTAGTGACCACAATTGTGATACTAGGGATAATCATGACCGGTTTAGGGTTAAGCCTGCGTACGATAACCTATCATTACCAGGATGATAGCGTATTGCTGGAGGTTCACAATTATGGTAATGCAGTTATGCGCGAGATAATGAAAGAAATAAGCTTGGCCCGGATTATCAATAAGGAACAGGTTAATGGATATTCACGAATATCACTCAAGAAATATGATGTTTGGGGTAATGAGACATCTACGACTATTACTGCCAATGCGTCGGAAGGAATTTTATTTAATTATCAGGATCCTTTGAACGGCAAGCTGCACTTTCCTACTAAAGGGCGTTTCCGGGGGAATAATCAGCGTACCATAACCTTAAAAGATTTCTATGCCGAAGAGGTTGATTTCATTCGGCCAAACTTGGCGAGATACGCTAATTCAACCTGGAATATTAATATGGATATTGAAGTTGAATCTTCCGTCGCTCCGGGGGGCACGGTGAAGGAGTTAGTACAGTTTCAACGGACAGCATTTATGCCCAATCGATATATTAGCCCAAGATCTCTTGTAAGTGGACCAGAAGGAAGCTGATGCGAAACTATTGTAAAGGTATGGCTACACCTACTGCTGTCATATTCACAATGGTCAGTATGTTAATTACTGCTGGTTATCTGAAATATGCCATGTCTGCATCTGTATCCCAAAAATATCGATTTGAAGAAGCCAAAGCACTGCTTATGGCTGAAACAGGGATCAATACCGAAGCATTGCCTGTTTTACCAAAATTAGTGGATCAATCTGTAGTGTTAGCTGCGGACGGTGTTTTTTTGGAAGGAATGGGTTTTTACCGCAATGTGGTTTGCTCCACCTATGTAAGCCTAGAAGATGGTCGTACCATTTTTCATGCTCGTGGATCCGGTATCAGCGAATTCAGAAATACCTTAGGCAAACCAGTAAGGATTGAGCGCATGGCAGAGATGAATCTGGTTGCTGAAGATTTTTCAAAGTTTATGTATTTCACGAACTCGGAAGAGCCTGGCGGAGGTCCACAGCTCGGTAGCTACGTGTCATTTGGTGGAAGTGACGTTTTAGAAGGCGTAGTTCATACCAATGGCCAAATGACCATGAGCCAATTTGGGTGCCCGGATTTCACCCAGGCGGTTGTTTCCGCAGCCAATGGGATAAACTTAAATAATTGTAATGACCAGAATTGGGGCTCTGTGGACGATTCAGCTGAAGTGCGTGTGTATCCACCTTATGATGCTACTGAACGTGCTAAAGAGAACGCGAATTATGTATTTACCGCTGATGATATGCTCTGGCGCAGTACGGGTAAGGATACGTTGATCATGACCGAAATTGAGTTTGTGAGTGGTGGATTCACTGTATCGCAATGGACTTATCTAATGCCTCCCGTTGGTGAATCAGGCCCTCCACCAACAAACTTTAACTGGGACGTTGATACAGAGATCGAACAGTTGGGGAATGAAAGTATCGCTTTTGATGGACCTTATGATTCCACACTGCAGGTATACTTTATGGACACGCTCTTCATTGATACTGAGGACATTGAAGGTAATGATGCTAGCAATACGTTGGAAATGTATGAAATTGGGGATACTGTGCTAGTACGTTCAGCTGATCCTGATTCAAATAAGGGCTGGATTGGTGTGCTCAATTCAACAGATCAAGTAAGCGGCATATTTGTTTTTGGTGTGCAGAGCTTGAGTCAATTTTTTGAAAATGGATTTTCTCCCGGGGAAGAAGTGACATTAGCATTCCAGGGTGGCTTGGATGACTCTGTACCATTTAACAATTTTGCCAACTATCACAACCACCCCAACGATGGTTCCAGTGTATGTCAATCCAGTGGTTTTCATCATTTCGACTTCGAACCATCCAATAACGTACCGGATATTCTTCCATCGACAACATTTTTTACAGATTTTGCCGTTATTTATGTAAAAGGTGGGCAAGTAAGGGTTCGAGGTACAGTTGATGGAAAATTCAGTATTGTAACAGATACATTTACAGAATATAGACGCCACGATGACATTTCCGTAGTTGACCGGGTGTGGGGCAACATTTGGCTGATGAATGATATCCTTTACGAAGATTCCAATCCAATTACAGGAGAAATTGTATACGGCACAAAAAACAGATTAGGTCTTATATCCGGGGCGAATATCATTATCGCCAATACCATGGAAAATGGGGGCAAAAACCAAGCCAATGGTTCTGATATTATAATCAATGGGGCCCTTCTGGCGATGAATGATTCCTTTGTGGCTCACTATTGGCAAAATTCTATAAGTAACAATTCACTTAATGGTCCCGAATTTTCAAGCCCTTTAAACTCGAAAGGTGATGGACGGGGGCCGTTTCGTAATCCCGCCTCTGCATTTCCACAAGTGACAGGCAATAGTGATATCAGAGGTCAAATGATACTCTGGGGATCCGTCACCCAGGATAAACGCGGTTATATGAAGAGGAATGCGCCAGGGCCATATCCAGTCTCTCCCGGAATTGGTTACGATAAAGATTACCATTACGATTACAATTTCAGCGATTTTGGTCCTCCACCAATGTATCCTACCAGCAGCAGTTTAACTGGTGGAGCAATTTTGATCATAAAGTCTTATGGTGAAGTTGATCCACTAACATTAAAGGAATTTTCTGAATGATTCTTGGTCTAGACATTGGTAGACAGTTTGTAAAAGCTGTGCTGTTGGAGAAAACAAGAGGTGGTACCAAGGTGCTCAACACCGGTATTCGTCTTGTCCCAGAACAACACAAAGCTTATGATCCGGAATTGATTGGTAAACCGCTGTGGGTTATGGCGGTAAGGGAATTAATGCGAGAAATGAAAATTAATCCCAAACGTGTTAGGAATTTGGTCACTGGTCTAAATGGTACAAATGTAAGTGTAAAGCAAATCACGACCATTGATATGCCGGAGGACGAATTGTTCTCATCTATGACCTTTGAGGCCCGCAAGCACATACCTATGGATGGATCGGATGCAGTCATTGATTTCCAGGTTTTTGGACCGAACCCAAAGGAAGTGGATAAAATTGACGTGGGACTGGTTGCTTGCACAAAAAAAGTGTCTAATGCTCATATAGATTTGCTTAAGGAAGTTGGCTTCACGCCCGGCATAGTTGACGCTGACCCCATTGCCATTACAAATGCTTTTGGTTATGGCAATGAGTTTCCAGAAGAAGGTGCGATTGTTTTACTCGATATTGGATCCGTTTCTTCTTCGCTGGTAGTGTGGGGTAGAAAAGACCAATTCTTTACCAGAGATATTCCTACCGGCGGGTATCATTTTATTACGGACTTATCTGAGAAGCGTGATATCGATTATATCACTGCCGAGGACGAAATAATGAAAAATGGTATCAGCAGCTTTCAAAATGGTGCGAGTAATGATCTTAGCGATATCGCAGTTGCTGAAAGGAATGTTTTTGATAACCTGATCGAGGATTTACGAAGATCGCTACGGTATTATGCCAAAACCACCAATCAGAGTTTTTTCACTAAAATAATGTTGAGTGGTGGTGGATCTTCCACCCAAGGTCTTCAGGGAATGATTGAGAATAAGCTTAGCTTGAACACAGTTCTATTTGATCCGTTCCAAACACTTGCCGGTTATGAAAAACTTGAAGTATCCAATCCTAATCAATATGCGGTCGCCACTGGTTTAGCGATACGAGGAGTCTTAGGTAAATGAAGAAATTCATCATAATAAATCTTAACCAGATAGATAGTAAAGAAGCCAAAACACCACGCTGGAAAGAACGTGGCCGCTGGACGGTATTTACTGTAATTGTGTTAAGCCTGATTTTCGCCAATACAAGCCTCTTTTTAATTGGATCTGGTTACAGTCGGCTTATTGCCCAAAAGGAAAATGAAATTGCTGATGTAAAGCAGCGGATACGTGATCTGCAGGCCCAGGGGAAGAATTTATCCAAACAGGATATCCTTTCATTTGCCGAGCTAGAGGGCAATCGCACTTTATGGGCAAGGAATTTTGAATTACTCGGCAAGATGACACCAGATGACATGGCATTAACGGGCCTCAAATTTAATAAGCGAAATAAAAAACTTTATATTGAGGGTATTTCAGTGGTCTACAAGGATGAAGAAGAATATGCGATAGTCTACGATTACATCAACCTTATGAAACGTAACCGCGAATTCTCCAAAAAATTCCCCAAAGTGAAGTTTCGTCAGGGATCACTAAAGAAAATCCGCGGACAGAATATCGTACATTTTGAGATAGAAGCTGCTTTGAAAACCACAGCTAAGAAAAGGAAGAAAAAGTCATGATGGCCAAGCGTAATGGTGTATTCGCTTTACTGGTAACTTTTTTAACTGCTGGATTTTGGGCAAATCAAACCTGGGTGATTGCTGATAAACCTGAGGGTTTGCTTGATCTAGAAGATGAATTAGTGGAATTGAATGAGCAACTTATTAGTGCCCAAATACTGGCTAGTAGGGTTGGACAGGTATATACATTATTTGAACGGAATCTTGCCCTATCTAAACAGGATTCATTGGCGGATGATGCTAGTTTACCTTTCTTGAAAAGTTTAATGGAAATGATGAATGGGCATGGAATTACCTTGCTAAATATTAAGCCAAAACCAAGGATTGAGAAGACAAATTACATTGCGGCGCCTTACGAGGTGATTATGAAATGCAGCTATGATGAATTGGGGAAATTCATGGCTGAACTGGAAAAATCACCACGGTTGGTTACGATTGATGAATTTCATGTTAAAAACGGTATCGAGCGTATTAAGAGCAATACCAGTGAAATGGATCTTCGTGAACAGATTATTGAAATACATTTATCAACGTTGACGATGGTGAAATCAAAAACAAAGGTGTCCACATGAATACTCGCCACAGAACTATCTGGGTTTTATTGATCATTTTTGCTCTTGTTTCAATAATTGCCGCAGGTATAAAACTGGTCCCTGCCAATAAAAAATGGCAAAGGGCCAAGGATCGCGCCGCGAACGTACAGTTTGGAACGGACAAGGAATTAGAGAGAGTCATTGAATATCTTGAGATACGTATCAAAGATCGTGATAATTATAAATTTATTCTGGAAGAAGAACCAATGCGCCTGACCAATGTATTGTACCTCACGGATGCTCAGGGTCGTTTATTACGTTACCGTAACCGGGGTAAACTGCGTGTTACTCATATTATTGACGGTATACAGCAATATGCTGGTATAAGCTATAAGGATAAAAATTTTACAGTAGTTGTTGGTGATTCAATCGCCGGTGGTGAGGTGATTTGGATTGATCAAACAGAAGTAGTTATTACCAAAGGAGATAAAGAATTTCATTACCCAGTCGCTGGTCTAACTGTTGAGAAAGATATGACGACCACAGCCAGGGAAAAAAGGAGAATGTATTGAAATGAAGTACGTTAGAAATTTAATTTTATGCGGATTTGTTTTCAGCCTCATTCTAATGGCCCAGGAGACAGAGAATATTGGTACAACGAAACCGGATGCTGAAAAGCTTGTCACCGTACATGCTGAGGATGGTTATTTACCTAGTATCTTATCTATATTGGCGAAAGAAAGCGGGTATAACATTGTCACAGATCCAAACGTGAATCGTCAGGAACGATTGACCATTCATTTGGATGACGTCCCCATTCAACAAGCAATAAACCTGGTCGTGCGCGCGGTAGGATTGAGTTATGAGATAGTTGGCAATTCCTTCTTGATTGCTGAACCAAAGAAACTCGCAAAAGAAGTCGGTATTACCTCACATGTGATCGCATTAAAATACGCTGATGCAATGGAATTGAAGGTCCTTCTGCAGGATCTAACTGATAAAATCCAGGTTGATGTTTCTGGGAATAAACTATTAATCAACGCTTCTCCAAAAAAAATCGCTGAGATCGAAAAAGCGATTCAGGAAATCGATGTACCCGCATTACAAATCCTTCTGGAAGTACGGCTGATTGAAGTGGCTGTTGATGCGGAAGAGAAACTGGGAATTGATTGGTCGAAATTGGCCCACTATACCAATATATTTGCAGAAAATGGAATTGAACCATCAGGTTTGACGGGAGCTGGCAGTGCTGTACCGGGCCTTACCCAAAATGCCAATGAAACAGGTGATGGCATTGTCGAAACATATGCCGGATTACCGTTTGAGGAAAAACCATCTGAAATGGTATTTAATCGCTTGAGCGGGAGCAATATTGTACCGAATAAATTCAGTCGCCAAATGACTGCTTTTGACTTTACGCTGGATCTTCTTTTGAAGGATAACCAAGCCGAGATTCTGGCAGATTCTAAGCTGGTTACGCTTAATGGTCGTGAGGCCTACATTGAGATGGTTGACGTTGTCCCTTATATTTTGAGTTCGGGTGGTGTTGGCGGTCAGGTGCAGGTGCAGAAGGAAGAGGTCGGTATCAAGATGCGTGTACTGCCCTCTGTGAATATGGATGGTGATATTACGGTGAAAGTAGAACCGGAAGTATCATCAATTTTTGAGTTCATCGGTCCCGATAAGAATATTCCTCGCGTGAAACGGCGCTCATCTTCTACCGTAATCCGAGTAAAGGACGGTGAAACTATTATTATCGGTGGTTTAATTAGCCGTGACCGTAAAAACACGGAATATAAATTTCCGCTTTTACATAAAATTCCTGTTATTGGAGAAAAGTTATTTACCAGTAAAGATGTACTGGAAAAGAAAATGAATTTAATCATTCAGATCACACCCTCAGTGGTTAGGGATGAAGTCGCAGGTATAACAAAGACAGAAGCAATGTTTGAATTGGAAAGATCCATTGTTGTTCCTGCTGAAGAAATTGATGATGAATCTGATGAGGAAGGAGAAAACGATGATAAATAGTCGTATTTTTGAAAGCAGTAGAATATTTACGGTTACATTGCTCGCAATCCTACTTTTCAGTTGTGATGATCGTACTCCAACAAAATCAGATAATAGCTCCACTTCAAGTGAAAACTACAATCTAGAAATAGCCGCTCAGCCCTATGCAACGGATGCGGGAGGGAATGCTGTGGTCGTTGGTGAAGATATTGTAGGTTCATTTGTTAAAACGAGAATTGATGTTATTCTGAAAGACTCCCTTGGTAAAGTATTACCGAATAAATTAATCGAATTCTCAGCTAAAGCAGCAGGGGTAAGTTTTGGTGAATTTAATATTAATTCTACTTACACCAATGCCGATGGACTGGCCAGTGTGAATTTTTCAGACAAGGACCAAGCTGCCTATGATAATGCCACAACACCACTTTACGAGGGTGTCACTGTAGAGGCCAAGCATGTTGTAGATAAACAGGAATTTCCCATAACTATCCGCTTTAATGTTTTTGATACTGCAGCTGTTCAACTTTGGCCTTATCAGTTTAACCTTAGCTCAAATACGAGTTCTATAAAAGTTGATGATGGGTTGACCAGTGCTGGATTATCAGCAAAGATTACCTCAAGACAATATGGGCAAGCGCTCAAAGATCTTGAAGTGTATTTCGAGAGCACGAATGGCCGATTAAGCGAACTTAGTAAGTTTACGGATACATTAGGAATTGCTCTCGTTGATTTTTCAGATACTGGCGATCCCGAAGAGGCAGGTGTATCTACAATAGTTGCGCGTTATCAGCACCCTGTGTTTGGCACACTTATAGATTCGGTACAAATTACAATTCTGGACACGACCTATTCAGGCACGCCAGCGTATGTGGAGATACCATCTTCATATCCAGGAGAAATTATGGTGGTTGG
>SCKQ01000009.1 GCA_004124535.1 Fidelibacterota bacterium | reverse complement strand
TTTTTGCCCTGTTCTGAAATACATCCTTTATTTCCGGATTTACAATTAAATCCAAATGGCGGTTACGATAACGCTGATCCTTATCTTTAAATGCATCAAACGTTTTACCTTCCTTTTCTTTTACGATTGGTAAAGGACGTATGCTCTTTGCTAATAATGTTATTGATTTAGCATGTACAGATATTTCACCTGTTTTTGTTTTAAATACAAATCCTGAAACCCCTACAAAATCACCAATATCCAATAATTTAAATTGTTTGTATTGCTCTTCACCTACCTTATCACGTTTAATATAAATTTGGATTCTTCCCGCTGTATCCTGAATGTGAAAGAATGATGCTCTACCCATTTTCCTGACCGCCATGATGCGGCCAGCAATTACTACATCTTTGTTATCAAACTCTTTAAAATTTTGTGTCAATTCAACACTTTTGTTTGTCGGTGTAAAGTTATGTGGGTATGGGTCAAGACCACTCTCCCGTAATTTTCCCAATTTCTGCATTCGAAAATTGATAATATCCTTTAAACTGCGCTGCTCTTCTGACATAAGTCCTCTAAATTCTAACTTTGGATTGCACCGTCTGAAATATTTACCATTAAATAACCCCTTATAAATTCATCTAAATCACCATCCATAACAGCTTGGACATTACCTGTCTCAACTTTTGTGCGGTGGTCTTTTACCATATTATAAGGATGAAATACATAAGACCGAATTTGACTGCCCCACCCTATATCTTTCTTTTGGTCTTCTAATTCACGATGAGCTTCTTTTTCTTTCTCAAGCTCAGCTTGGTATAATCTTGCCTTCAAAACTTTCATGGCTTGCGACTTGTTTTTGTGTTGGGAACGTTCATTTTGACATTGAACAACAATACTTGATGGCAAATGTGTAATTCTTATCGCAGAATCAGTCTTATTAACATGTTGCCCACCAGCGCCACTGGCACGATATGTATCAATTCGTAGATCATTCGGATTAATATCAATTTCAATATCTTCGGTTACGGATGGGTAAACAAAAACAGATGCGAAACTTGTGTGACGTCGACTATTTGAATCAAATGGAGATATCCTGACCAAACGATGGATACCAGCCTCAGCTTTTAACAAACCATAGGCATAATCACCGCTTACTTCGATAGTTATATCCTTGATACCCGCTTCATCACCAGGTTGGTAATCCATAATACTTTTTTGGAAGCCCTTTCGTTCAATCCAGCGGGAATACATCCGGAAAAGCATATCCGCCCAGTCTTGGCTTTCCGTACCACCAGCTCCTGGGTGGATGGTTATTATTGCATCCTGCATATCTTGACTTTCACCCAACATCAATTTTAATTCAAGATCTCGGATAATCCCCGCGTATGCTTTGATTTCACTGAGAATTTCGTCATCTTGAATCTCTCCGCTTTCCGCGAATTCAAACAATACAGAGATATCACTATGCCGTTGCTCTAAATCCGCCCAAAGTTTAATATTATTTTCCAATCGGCTGATATTCCTCAGAATTTTACTTGCATTTTCTTTATCATTCCAAAACAACGGATCCAGGGATTCTTTGTGCAGAGACTTTAATTGTGTCTCTTGTGATTTTAGGTCAAAGATACCCCCGAAGTTCAAAGTGTTTTGACTCGGATGCAGTAAATCTATCTTTCAGTTCTGCTAAATCCATGAGAATAATTTACATATCAAATCAATGCAACAAATTCAAATATTGGTGTACAATATTAATCCCCAGATGAGATAAACATGCGTTCATTAAGATGCCGACGAAGATCCATTTCATCCATGCCAATTTTTATAAACCGACCATTTTCCGCGAGAGAAATCTTGGCTGTTTCTTCAGATATAACTAATACTATTGAATCTGTTTCTTCTGAGATTCCCAGAGCTGCCCGGTGTCGGGTACCCATCCCAGGATCGACCATAGTACTCTCAGTTAATGGTAAAATACAAGCAGCTGCGTCAATAATATCATTTTGAATAATCACAGCGCCATCATGTAACGGTGATCCCGGGTTAAATATTGACAATAATAACGGCGCTGTCACCTCTGCTTTTAATTCTGTACCTGCATCTTTATAAGTACGAAGTCCTGTTTCTCTCTGGATTACTATTAGAGCGCCCCATTTATTTTCTGTTAATTGAATGGAAGCTTCCACAATAGCTTCAATAGTGCGCGAAGACCCTATTTGGAAAATACGACGGAAAAAACGAGTCTGACCCACATAGATGAGTAAACGCCGTATTTCCGGCTGGAAAAGAATAACAAAAGCAACAACCCAGACTGTTTGAAATTGATTTACAACCCACGATGATGCACTTAAACCAACCGTATTAAATAAAACAGAAGCAATGAGTAAAATTACGAGTCCTAGAAGCATTTGTCCGGCTCGGGTCTCGTGAAAGTATTTATATACCCTATAGAACAACCATGTTACAAGTATAAGATCAATTACATCAATCAGCGTTACCCGGATAAACCATAAATCAAACAAGTACATCTAAGCGATCGCTCTTCTGATTTGGTCACTGATGATCTGAACGCGTTTCATTTCCAATACGTCATGTACGCGAATAATACGGGCACCATTAATTATACCTGCGGTAATGGCAGCAGCTGTACCTTCAAAGAGCTGTTCTACTGGCAGATCAAGGGTTAATCCGATAAATGATTTTCTAGAAGGTCCAATTAAAACTGGATAACCCAATTCAGTGAAACGCTTTAGTTCCCTGATCAAGATAAAATTATCATTCAACCTTTTACCAAATCCGATCCCAGGATCTAGTATAATTTTTGATTTTGGAACACCATTATCCCTGCAAAAATCAATCTGTTTTTGAAAATAATCAATTATTTCCTGAATTAAATCATCATATTGCGGGTCGACTTGCATATTTTTTGGCGTTCCCTTTATATGCATTATAACAATAGGTACTCTATGGTCCCTTACGATATTTACCATTTCAGGATCGAAATTAAGACCACTTATATCATTAATAATGTTCGCACCGGCTGCTACTGCTTCTCTGGCAACTTCAGCTTTATAAGTATCAATTGAAATTAGGATAGAAGATCGATTACGAATTTTTTCGATAACTGGAATAACGCGTGCCAGTTCATCATAAGTAGACACAGGATCAGAACCTGGTCGCGTTGATTCGCCTCCTATATCAATAATATCAGCGCCCTGGTCAGCCATTCTTAGTGCATGGCAAACAGCACTTTTTGTATCTAGAAACTGCCCACCATCGCTAAACGAATCAGGTGTTACATTCAGAATACCCATTACCAAGGTCGGGGTATTATTGTTAGTAAGCCGGTGTTGGAAATCAGTGGTATCCAAGTTATGATTTTGGAACTAGTTTGCAGTTAATAAACCGCCACTTGAAATACCTGTACGATCAGGATTTTGTCGATTTTTTGGCGGCAGCTTTCTGTGTAGTAGTAGTTTTTTTCTTTTTGCGTATTGTTTTGGCCACTCCGTTAACTTTTCTACGACGCAGTATCTTCCCATCCAGTATATTTTTCACATCATTGTTATCAATCGTTTCATGCTTAAGCAGTGCGCTGGCCATAGCATGCAGTATTTTATCATTCTTCTTCAATATCTGTTTGGCAGATTTCTCAGCCTTGCGAATTATTTTAACCACTTCAGCATCGATAAGTTTTGCAGTGGTTTCACTATAATCATGGTGGGATTGGATTTCACGACCAAGGAAAATTTCTTCATTTTTCTTTCCAAAAGTCATAGGTCCTAAATTTTCACTCATTCCCCACTCACATACCATTTTTCTAGCAAGCTTTGTGGCCTGTTCTATATCATCTCCAGCACCAGTTGTAAGTTCATTAAAGATCATACTCTCCGCAGCGCGACCGCCAAGTAGAATCGCTAAGCGCCCTTCTATGAAATCTTTGGAATAGGTATGCTTTTCATCTATAGGTAGCTGTGTTGTAACGCCAAGTGCCCTACCACGGGGTATAATTGTAACTTTATGGATCGGATCTGCGCCTGGCGTTAATGCAGCTACAAGTGCGTGCCCAGATTCATGGTACGCAGTCACTTTCTTTTCATCATCAGTTAAAATGACACTTTTACGTTGAATCCCGATCATCACTTTATCTTTCGCATCTTCAAAATCGTCCATATCAACAGCTTTTTTCTTTTTACGTGCTGCAAGTAACGCTGCTTCATTGACCAAATTAGCTAAATCGGCTCCCACAAGACCAGGCGTACCTTTTGCCAGCACTTCCAATTTAACCTTGCGCTTATTAAGTATAATCTTCTTGGTATGGACTTTAAGAATACCCAGCCGACCCTTGTAGTCAGGTGCATCTACTATTATTTGGCGATCAAATCTACCAGGCCTTAGTAATGCTGGATCTAGAATATCAGGTCTATTTGTAGCGGCAAGAATAATTACAGACTGTTCAGAATTAAAACCATCCATTTCAACAAGTAGTGCATTTAAAGTTTGTTCTCTTTCATCATGACCTCCACCAATACCAGCTCCCCGTTGTCGACCAACTGCATCCAATTCATCAATAAATATTATACATGGAGAATTTGTTTTACCTTGTTCAAATAAGTCACGAACTCGCGACGCACCAACACCAACGAACATTTCTACGAAGTCTGCTCCGCTGAGGTTAAAAAATGGTACGTCCGCTTCGCCAGCGATTGCCCTTGCAAGCAAAGTCTTTCCAGTTCCAGGCGACCCGATGAGCAACGCTCCCTTCGGAATCTTCGCACCAAGTTTCTGAAATCGTTTAGGATATTTTAAGAAATCTATTACTTCTTTTAATTCTTCCTTCGCCTCTACACATCCAGCAACATCATCAAATGTCACTCGGTGCATATCAGGTGTCCAAATTTTTGCACGACTTTTGCCAAAATTGAAAATACCTTTCATTCCACCAGCGCCCGTTTGCATACGCCTGAGAATAAATATCCATACTCCAATAATTAGCAACCACGGAAGCATATTCAGAAAATATCCCGTCCAATCTATAGACTGCTGTTTAAAACTATAATCCACGCCAAACTGACTCCATTCCGTCATCGCTTCTCGATCTATAAAGGGTAGAATAACTTTGAAGCGTGTTACATTTTCAATTGGCCCTATTTCTGCAATTACCGTTTGTGGAGTCTGCAGTTGACCTGTAAATACATCCTCAACTATCGTAGCTTTTTCTATAAGTTTTTGTTCAAGAAATTCTCTATACTGGTAATATTGAATTTCGACAACTTTTTGGTTCCCAGAAGTAAATAATCCTGAGAGAAATATTGTTGTGATAAGGATAAAAACCCAGATGAAAGATGTTTTACCGGCTCGCTTCCACTGAAATTCAGTATTTTTCTTATCTTTATCTTCTCCTCCTAGTCTTTGTCCTTTCGGACTGCGCTTCTGCGGTTTCATCTGACCGTTTTCCTTTGGCATAATTTATTGTTCCAACCTATATATCGCCGGTAAGTGACGTAATTTCTGATTATAATCTAACCCGTATCCTACAACAAAATGCGGTGGAATTTCAAACCCTATAAGATCAAGTGGGAAACTTAATTTTGCAACGTCTGGTTTAAATAACAACGTCGTAATTGTGACAGATCTAGGCGAGGCTCCGTGCAGCCTTTCTTTTAAAAACTCAATCGTTAACCCTGAATCAATAATATCTTCAATAATAACTACGTGTCTATCCGTTATATCAGCAGATATATCTTTAAGTAATCTTACTGTTCCTGTGGATCCTTTCCCTTTATAGCTGGATATTTTGATAAAATCCATTTCACAGTCAATTTTGAGGTATCTGAGAAGATCAGCCATAAACATAAAACTACCATTTAATACGCCAATAAATATGGGTATTTCATTGGTGAACTTTTTTGATAACTCACTAGCCAGTTCTTTGACACGTTTTTGAATCCTATCTTCACTAATAATCTTCTTCAGTGTATAACTATTATATTTCATATTTAGGGTACTTAATGTTTAAATATAAGTTTCGCATAATACGTTGACTTATCGGTAATCTTTACCTCATCGCTGATTCTATGTCCACAGAGCCAAATTATTTCCCCTCCATCTAATAAAACCCACTGATTTTCCTTACTAAATAGATCAACTTTCTCATCAATCAAGTAATCACTTATTTTTTTTGTTCCGATCATACCAAACGGGTGAAATCGATCGCCAGGTATCCATGGTCGTAGTGTAAGAGTTTGACAATTAATCTTATTTGCGTCAATCAATTCAGTATCCCGGTTATCACTAACTGATTCGAGGCGAATATCTGTTTTCCAGATAAACATGAAATCACCGTTATTCACCTTAATATTGGGATAAACGACAATTGGTTTTTTCTGTTTAACTTTTGTTTTATTGAGGATGAATTGCCTGCGGTCTTTTAGCAATTGCCAATTATTTGGCAGCCGATAAATTTGTCCAATTTTTGCATTAGTGACAAAAGTTCGTAACCCATTATGGGTAAATCTTCTCCAGGGTTCAGTGGTACCAATTAATTCGCGCAACAATATTGTACGCAATAATGGTGGTATTGCCCTTAGTTGTTCCTCATCCAAACTAAATAAATTGTCATTTTTTTGTTTTATGATATCAGGAATTAACAAATTTGCTGCGAATTGCAGTGCTTCATTTGCATCCTTAGCGTGTTCACTAATTTCATGAAAGGCGCTGACCAAATCAGGATTTGATCTTTCCCATGGCTTGATCACATTATGTCGCAAATTATTTCGAGGAATTGATTCATCAAGATTTGAACTGTCATCTACCCATGGGATATTCATTTCTGCCGCATATTGATCTATATCACTACGGGAAAAACAAAGCATGGGGCGTAAAATATGTCCTTGATAATCATGGATCCCTCGCAAACCACTTATGCCGGTACCTTGTGATAGATGAAAGAGAATGGTTTCAATTTGATCATTTCCATGATGTGCAGTAAAAATCCAATCTGCACCAATTTCTTTGCGGATTCGTTCCAATGAAGCATACCTGTGGTTTCTGGCCCATGCTTCTGGACTTTCTCCCTTTAGTTTAGTCGCCGGGTTCAGATGATCAAGGGTGAAATTGATTTTCAACTGCTTACAAAATTTCTCCATTAAGATTTGATCATTATTGGAATTATCACGGAGATGATGATTTATATGTACCGCATTAATTTTTAAATTCAATCCGTCGGCGATCTTGAACATGGAGTAGAGCAAAGTCATGGAATCCTTCCCACCAGATACAGCTATAATTATCTGCTGGCCCTGCCTAATTTGATCACCGTTTGAGAGCGCTTCATATAATGATTTTTCAAACTGGTTGAATACAGAGTTTTTCATGAGCCTAGTATATGTTTAAGTATATCGCCATCAACAAAATCGTTATCTACAATGTTTACCAAGTAATAAGTGTTATAAACTTCATTTAATAATTTATAGGATTCTGATTCCGCATCATAAATATTGGCCCAATCATCAATCCACAAACTGAACGCTTCATCCTTCCAAATTAAAAATGACCGTGTATCCACAATGGTAGGCTGCACTATTTCTTGCCCAGGGAAAACACCCCACGTTACGGCATTAACACTATTTTTAGGCAAATTCGAAATAAAATCACCGCTAATATTTATGGCTTGATATGATATACTATCTAAAGAGTCAATAGACTCTAACAATGTATCTAGTTTATCCTTTGTAGTGAAAAATTCCAGGTAGGCTTTTTGATACACTCTTCCTCCTGGAGCGCCCCATCCAACATCAGGGTCCTCTGAGAGCACACCATTGACTTTTGGTTGGGAATTGATTGTTAAAAAGCCCAACTCATTTAGTTTAACCAATTCTTTCGAGATTTGTCCACTTTCAATGGCAAGTGGTATTTCACACCACGGCAAGCTTTTTATTTTACCTTCACAAAAGGATACAAAAACTTTCGTTATGTCCCTGATTGATTTTGGTTCACCCCAGAGCTTTCTCCTTCGGGCTTTAACTTTATCACTTTTTGACCCTGCTCTTATAGCATGATACTGATTAAGTTCTCCAAAAGTGGGACTTGTTATATCACCCCAACGACCATTAGGAAAATCATCCCAAGTTTCCGTACGTGTTAAATAACTCACCGGACGATTACTCCAATATATTGGCCGCACATCCTCCGTAGTTTTTCGATTTTCCGCTGTTGACTGGCGCCATGGTAATTCCCTTACAGACCTTTGAGTTGAGGTTAGGCCAAGTAATTCTAATATTCCTGAAACAGAATGTTCGAGGTTAAGTGTATAGAAATGCAAACCAGGTACACCTTCTGCAATGAGTTTTTCACACATTGAAGTTGCCTGGTCAATGCCATAATTAATCACGCTGGAATCATCATTTTTTAAAGACTCAATCGTTTTGGTAACTGAATTAGGAATACTAATCTTACAGAATTGAGTAAATTTTATAAACCTGGCATAGTTATGTATGGGCATGATTCCAGGAATTATCGGAACATGTATACCTATGGTGGAGCATTTATCTCTGAAAATCAAAAATTTATCCACATCATAGAATAACTGAGTTACAACAATGTCTGAACCTGCATCAACTTTTTCCTTTAAATACGATATGTCTAAATCAATATCACTTTGTTCTTGATGGCTGTCTGGATAACCGGCGACACCCAAGAAAAAGTCATCACCAAACTCCTTCCTTATAAAGCGAACAAGGTCAATTCCATATTTAAATCCCTGCTCATGTTTTTCCCATTCTACGTTTCCCTCCGGCGGATCTCCTCTAAGCGCCAGAATATTTGAAAGACCATTCTCCTGCACATCTACGAGAACCTTATTTATTGATGATACGGGCATGTTTGTACAAGTAAGATGCATCATTACTTCTAATCCAAAATATTTCTGGATTGTTTTACTCATTTCCAAAGTTCTATCAGCAGTGGATCCACCTGCTCCCCAGGTTATATCGATATAAGCTGGTTGCAGAGATGCCATTCTATCAATTCTGCTATAAAGATTATCTAGGCCAAAGTCCGTCTTGGGCGGGAAAAACTCAAAGCTGTAATAAGTTTTACCTTGGGTCTTAAAATCCTCTAATTTGTCTGAAATTTTCATATAAACCTTCTGTTGAATTGAACATTAATGTTCAAAAACACCTATTAATCATTTTAACCGCTAATTTACTCGATTTTTCAGCGGAATTAAAAAGGGGTTTTGTTCTTTTTCGATTCGTAGTGAAGTAACGGGTCCATGCCCAGAATATACTGTAATATCCAGATCCAAACTTGTCATCAGGTTTACCAAAGAATTCTCAAGGGTGGGCCAATCCCCACCCGGAAGGTCTGTTCGCCCGATTGAACCTTGAAATAGTGTATCTCCAACAAAGACACAATCTTCAATTACATAACTGCAGCCTCCAGGTGTATGCCCTGGTGTCTCAATAATAGAGAACACAAATGGCCCAATTTTTAGAGGACCTCCCGATTCAATCCATTTATCAACGGATGGGATTTCCTTTTCCTGCAGTCCAAACATTCTGGTGGCAATTGGGTAAGATTCCAGAACAGGTTTTTCCGCAATATGCAAATAAAAAGGTATCATATATCTTTCTTTGATTTCAGCAACTGCACCGATGTGATCTAGGTGTGCATGGGTATTAATAATCGCAATTGGCTGTAGATTATTTTCTTCCAGGACCTGAATAATTTTTTGGTCCTCATCACCAGGATCAATCAATACACATTGACTACTTAACTGATCGCCTACTATGTATGTATTTTCTTGGAATGGACCCGTGACAATACTTTGGACTACTAGTTTCAAATATGATCAAAAAACAAATCAGACAAAGAACCAAGCTTGTCTTTATAGGAATGGGGATAAAGAAACCATAAAGTAGCAGATAAACTACTCAACAGCGAATTACCATCCTGAGGAGTGAAGCAAAACCCATTGATTTCATTCCCATTTCTCACGTTCAGTGTCTGCTCAACAACTACAGTTTGATTCAATATCCTGCCATAATGTCCATGATCTCTACCAAACGAAAAAACTGTGCTTGTCATATCTTTTGCAGTGAGTGCCACATATTTGTTTGCATTCAGTTTATCCTTCACTTCATTCAATGATATTGATTCATTTACTCTCAAATTAAACCACAATACATGCATATATTGGCTATTGACCTTCATTGCTGATGAAAACATGTTCAAATCCATGTCTAATGTCTTGAATACTGCGGCAGCATCGCCAGCATGGTGTGAGCCATACTGGTCTGACTGATGCACATTGACTTGCGGCGATGGTATATAACCACTTTCCTGATGCATATCGTTAGCCCGTCTAATACAGACATATTTCCCCGCAACAAAATTTTCAGATCCCAAACCATCCAATGCAATTGTTTTAGTAATGCAAGAAATATTGTGCGTATTACAGGATACTATTTGTATGAATTGGTCACTTTCAACCAATAGCGCTTCGTCATTGATACCAACCGCATATTTTTTCCCAAAATCAGACTCACTACCTTGCGCTAAGAAACCTTTTACCTTACCAGCGAATTTAGAATAGTACCTTTCTTTATTGCGATGACCTATCCCTTTTGGTGTACAGTCGATTATTATAGTAGCTCGACCAATCGCTTCTTCCGTTTCGAAATCTGGTTCCATATCAAGAGCACAGAATTCATCTACTTTTGTTTTATCGACTGCTAGGCGAGCACCGCGATTCTGTAGATCAAGTACTTTTGTATAATCTCCAAGTAATGCACTGTTTTTATGAAATGTTATCTCATCGATGCCCAATTTATCCCTATAGTCCGTTAATAGACCAATAAGGGGCTCGCCAATAGTTCCAGTACCTACAACATGTATAATTTTTCTCTTTCCCATGAAAACCTACCTCTTATATATCTTTAACTTTTATTGGATTGCTTTTCGAAGTGTTTTTTTTCAGTGAATATTTGTCTTATAAACCAAGCGGCTATAAAAACTATTACTATCACGATTGCAGAAATGAAATTACCAAAAAAATAATATTTCATTATAATCTATTTCTGGGGTCAATGATTTTTAATACATGCATTCTGAAGCGTAGCATAAATGAAAATAGCATTGTAAAAATCATCAGCGAAACCAGGAAAGGGATAACAATGTCTGGAATTTGCTGCGTTATTTCAACCTGCGGGTGGGATTGAAATTGTTCTTCCCAAAATCGGACAGAATAAAAAATAATTGGCACATCAATGAAGGCAATAATACCTAGAACTGCGGCATACCTTGAAGTCCGCTCAGGGTGCCCTCCAAATGAGCGTAACATGAAATACCCCACATATATTAAAAACAAAATAAGTGTGGTTGTGAGTCGTGGCTCCCAGGTCCACCACGTACCCCAAATTGGTTTGGCCCAGATTGGTCCTGTAATTAATACCAGTGTTACGAACAATGTCCCTATTTCTGCAGCTGCAAGGCCAAGTCGGTCCCATTTTTGTTCTTTATTAATCAAATATAATATTCCTGCTAACATAACAATGAAATAGGATAAAAATCCTGTCCACGCAACTGGTACGTGAATATAAAATATTTTCTGTGCCCAATGCTGATCAGGAACCATAGGTGTATTGGTAAAAATATTATAAATATTCCAAACCATTGCGACTAAAACAACTGCCCCAGAGAGGAAATTGATTTTGTAAGAAAAAAACCGCTGCATTATTCTTCAGTAATGTGGTCGAAGATGGTATAGCCAAGCAGTGCAAATACTACTACAAAAGTTATCATTAAGAGAACCCAAAATTGCCAATTCATAAATGGTATGCCCTGAAACCAACCGTTGGTAGCTTTTACAGAACCAATGAGCAGCGGGGAAACAAGAGGAAAAAGAAGAATCGGTAAAAGGATTTCACTCATTTTTGCCCGCATGGCTAACCCGCTAACTAAACTACCTATAGCCATGATGCCTAGATTTCCTATGATAATTATCATAATCATGATTAACCAATTATTAGGTAAAGATAAGCCCATGAACACAACAAATGGTGGGATAATAACGATTTCAGAAATAATCAGTAAAATGGTTCCACTAATCCATTTAGCTAAAAATATTATACCTCTATCAACCGGGGCTGATATAGAAAGGCTAAAAGCATCAAATTCTTTTTCAAGAACAAACATTCTGTTTAATCCTAACGCACTCGCAAAAAGAATAATTACCCAAAACAGACCTGGGGCAAATGAACGATACATTGCTGGAGACACACTAAAGGCCAGAGCGTAAATCAAAATAGTCGCCAGTCCAAATGCAAGCATCGAAATCGTGATTTCCTTCGTACGCAATTCCAGAAGCAAATCCTTACGTACTAATGACCAAAACATCTTTATTGCAATCCACTCATAATTGTTTTCACATCAATACTATCAGCATTTTGATCAATTTTAAAAGAACCTGCTTCTAATAATAATAAACGGTTGCAAAACGATAATCCCCATTCTACATCATGAGTCACAAATATCATCGCACGATCATTTGCTTTCCAAGCATTTAAATAACCCAGTGCTAAATTTCTACCTTCTATATCTAATCCGGAAAACGGTTCGTCAAAAAATAGCATAGACCAAGGTAATAAGTTTGCTAATGCGTATTTAAGTCGCTGAAGCATGCCTTTTGAATAAATTTTTATAGGGTCTTTAATCTGTTTAGATAGGCCGATATTTTTCAGGGAAGTGATGATATTTTCTTCTATTGGATAATTGCCATGAATTCTGCACGCAAATTCTATATTTTCAATCGCCGACAGCGAAGGATATAACCCTGGTTCGTGGCCTAGATATAGAATTCCGCTTCTTGCGGACGCCTGACCCTTGAATATATCAACACCATTATAGATTACAGTTCCGCCGTCAGGATGGCTGATCCTCGCTAAAATCCGTAGTAAGGTTGACTTACCTACTCCATTTTTCCCTGTCAGTGCTATAACATCCCCATCATCCACTCTGAACGAAAGATTTTTCAAAACCGGGTTATGATAGAAACTCTTAGAAATATTAGCTACAGATAACATTATTTAACCGCTTTAATTCGATGAGATTAATTTGATTTCAGCTATAATATCGGAGGTTTCCTGAACTAATTCTGTTCTCGTAAGGTTGTAATCTTCTTTATTCAAGTTACCAATGTCATATTCTGCATCTATATATTGAATTTCTCTGTATAGTATCGTTTTCCTACGCTCTAGGGCATCCAGTGTATCCTGACTATTCGATGGGTTAAATATTATTCCCTTGAATAGCGGCCATATCGAGTATAGGAAAACCAACGAAAAAAGACAAAAGAGCATCAACATTGAAATCGAAAACATTAGGTCAATAATTTTTCTCGTTTGGAGGGCCAGAGTGCAATCAACGTACCCAGCACAAGTATATATCCACCATACCAGACAAACTGAACCAGGGGATTAATCATGATTTGAAAAAAAGCAATACCATTATCAGTATCGATACTTGAAAACACTGAATAAATGTCTCCTTTTAATGTTGTATGTATATCGAGTTCACTATGCGGTTGTCTGCGGTCAGGATTAGGATCACGATGAAAATAGATTCTTTTTTCAGGTAGTAAGGTTGTTATGCTGTTACCATCCTTTCCTGTTACTAGCAACTCAGCTATCCAAGCAAAGTGATTGGGCCTTTCCTCCTCCCGCAATTGTTTAAGCTCAAAATTAATATCTCCAACATGTTCACGGTCATTAATGCCTAACCCGAATTCTTTCTTTAAATTAAAAGCCTGGCCAGTAAAACCGATAAACATTAGTACAATTCCTAGGTGTACAAAGTAACCGCCATATCTGCTACGATTTTTCCTGACCATCGTGCGAAATGCTACGAAAGAAGATTCACCAAAACGGTTCACTCGCGCTTGAATTCCACGTTTAAACTCAGTAATGATTGCTACCACAACAAAAACAGAAAGCGTTAGCGAAATAACCACATAGTCCCGGAAACCAAATAATAAAAAGACGATTGCCGCGATTAACGCAAGTCCAACCGGAATTGAAAAATATTTTATAAAGTTACTTCTGGAAGTTCTACGCCAGGCAAGTAATGGACCGACACCTGTTAACATTAACAATAATAGACCAATTGGTACATTAACCTGATTAAAGAAAGGTGGGCCTACAGTAATCTTGGTGCCCCTTACCGCCTCGGATATTACTGGAAAAATAGTACCCCAAAACACGGCGAAACACATGGTTACAAAGACAACATTATTAAATAAAAATCCGCTCTCTCTCGATGTAAGTGATTCTATATGTTTGTCAGATTTCATTTTCGGTAAACCTTGGAAAACTAATATCGCACAAACGGTTACAATAATTGCAACGAAAGCAAGGAAAATTGGTCCAAGCGGTGATTCAGTAAAAGAATGAACAGATGACATGACACCGCTACGAGTAAGAAAAGTGCCAAAAATAGTTAATGCAAATGTGAGCATAATGAGGATCGTGTTCCATACACGAAGCATATTCTTCTTTTCTTGGATGATAATGGAATGCAAAAACGCAGTGCCAGTTAGCCAAGGCATAAATGATGCATTTTCAACCGGATCCCAGGCCCAATAGCCCCCCCAGCCTAGTTCCTGATATGCCCACCATCCACCGAGAATAATACCGCAACTGAGGGCCAACCATGTAACCAACGACCAGCGGCGTATTGATCTAACCCATAATGATCCCTTTTCATTGGTCAAAAGCGCTGCGAAAGTAAATGCAAAAGGGATGGTAAATCCTACAAACCCCAAGTAAAGCACAGGAGGATGAATGGCCATTGTTAGATTTTGTAGTAGCGGATTTAGGCCTAATCCATTAGCAATAACAAAATCAGCATTTGTAGGTTCAAAAGGATTTGTGATAAAATTTGTTAATATCAAAAAAAATAGCTGAACTGTCAATATTACACATAAAACCCAAGGCATCATTCGGTGATATCGATTTCTGTTTTGAAAAATCATAATCAGACTATAAATGGAAAGAATGAATACCCAGAACAGAAGTGATCCTGATTGGCCAGCCCAAAGAGCAGTAAACTTATAGATAGTAGGCGTCTCTATACTGGTATAATGTGCGACATAATCAACGTCGAAATTACTTGTAATGAGTTCCTTGACTAGCAACAACGTTGCAATTATGACGAGTGCTGAGACGATAATCGCCATTCGTCTCCCCGCAAGGAAAAGCCGGTAATCTCCAGACCTAATGTATAATGATAATAATATAACAGACAAAATCCCAAAACCAGCAGCGAGGCTAAGGGAAACACTACCTAGAACTGGGGTCATATTTCTATTTCATCAAGATTATAAGACGAGGCATCTCTTAGATCTCCTTCATAACGAGAAGCACACTTTGTCTGCAAGATATCAGCATGAAACGAACCTTCCTGATATAATCCTTCAACAATCACCTCAGCACCATTTTTAAAGAGATCTGGTCGCGTACCAATAAATTCTACTGGTAAAAATGAATCGCCCTCTTTTAATGTAAAAGCCACTTCAAGTTTATTAGTAGATGATAAAGTAATGGATCCGTCCGCGACGACTCCACCAATTCGAACTCGTTCATTGTCCTCGGTCTGCAATATTTCTTGGACCGAAATGAATTTTACCATGGCTTTTTCATCAATCGGATTGACTGAGACCCAATAAATCCAGAACAGGGCGACCAGAGTAAAACCAGTAACTGTAATTACTATTTTATTTTTCGGTGCCATATATAATAATTAAATCTGTAAGAATTAAAAAACTGCAACTTCCTGCCATTCTCCAAATTCAGCTTTCATTGCAGTCACAATCTCACCAAGTGTAACATAAACTTTTGATGCTTCAATGATTGGTGGCATAATATTACCACCATTTGCACAAGTTTCCCGGATTTTGTAAAGAGCTTGTTGAACAGCAGTTTCATTACGAGTATTTTTCAATTCATTTACAGCTTTTACCTGAATTTGTTCCGCCTCTGGTCCAATTTCAAGTATAGGGATATCAATGTTTTCATCATCTTTATCAAACTGGTTCACTCCCACAATAAAAAGCTGTTTTTCATCAATAAGTTTTTGGTAGTTCTTTGCAGAACGGGCGATCTCTCTTTGAAAATAACTCTTTTCTATTGCCTGGATAACGCCTCCAAGCCGTTCAATCTCTTCGAAATATTCCTCCGCTTCCTGTTCAAGCTGATCAGTTAATGATTCAATCAGCCAGCTGCCTCCTAGGGGATCCGCAACATTAGCCACACCCGTCTCATAAGCGATGAGTTGCTGAGTTCGGAGTGCGATCTCTGCTGCTTTTTCAGAAGGAAGTGCTAATGTTTCATCCATTGAATTTGTATGCAGTGATTGTGCACCGCCAAATACTGCAGCAATTGCTTGAAAGGCCGTTCTGGAAATATTGTTTTCCGGTTGCTGGGCAGTCAAAGAACATCCTGCAGTTTGAGCATGAAATCGTAATTTCCAGGACCGCTCATTTTTTGCACCATATTTTTCTTTTAAATGGCGAGCCCAAATACGGCGAGCAGCACGGAACTTTGCAATTTCTTCAAAAAAGTCAAGATGGGAATTGAAAAAAAAGGATAATCTTGGTGCAAAGTCGTCAATCTGTAATCCTGCATTTAAAGCATAATCGATATAGGTGAATCCATCTGCTAATGTAAAAGCGAGTTCTTGACCTGCTGTAGAACCGGCTTCGCGAATATGGTAACCCGAAACAGAAATAGTGTTGTACTGCGGCATATTTTCCGTACAAAAGGACAACATATCAGTGATAATACGCATGGAAGGTTCCGGAGGAAAAATCCATTCTTTCTGGGCAGTAAATTCTTTTAAAATATCATTCTGTAACGTACCACGAAGCGTATCCAAGGCGACACCCTGGTTTTCGGCAAGAGCAACATAAAAAGCCAAAAGAATCATGGCCGGGCCATTTATGGTTTGCGATATGGAAATCTTACCTAAATCAATATCTTTCAACAGAATTTCCATATCTCTTAGCGTTGCTACATTCACTCCGCATTTACCTACTTCACCCAGTGAGATTGGATGATCCGGATCATACCCCATTAGGGTAGGCATGTCATAGGCAATGGATAACCCAGTTTGTCCCTGCTTTAGTAGGTAATGGTAGCGTTCATTAGACTCCTCAGGTGTACCAAATCCCGAAAATTGGCGCATCGTCCAAAGTTTTCCGCGATACATATTTGCATGAACACCTCGTGTGTAAGGATATTGTCCCGGGAAACCAAGTTTTTCGACGTACTCATCATTAATATTTTGGGGATAGTATAATAGATCGAGAGACCTACCACTTATGCTGTCAAAATTGTAATCTCGGGCGGGTGAAAATTTTGCATCAGCCTGCCATTTTTTGAGTTCTTTTCTTTGTGCTTTTTTTCTTTTACCCACGGTCAGTATGCAATTTTAATCTACGTTATTTAGAAATTAATACACTTTGATCATTAATTGGATGCTTTTAGAAAACATAGTATTTAGCAATTGCAAAGATTAATTGATACACCAAATTTCTTCCAATGGAAAAAGATATCATTTACACTAAATCCTGCGTTTTAATGGATGAAATACCTGATGAATCAATCCGTTTGATCGTTACTAGTCCCCCATATTTTAATGCAAAGAATTACGATCATCAGGATCAAATTGGGCGAAGCAGTAATTCCTATGAAGATTATATATCGAGTATGAATCCCGTCTGGAAAGAATGTTTTCGAGTTTTAAAACCAAATGGAAAACTGTGTATCAATACACCAATATTACCCATGGATAAAAAAACAATGAACACTCATCATAATCGAGATTATCTCAATATCAATAATGATATTGAATACAAAATTCTCAATAATACTGAATTTTTTCGTTATGATTTAATTATTTGGGACAAAGGAAGTACAGACCAATTGATGATGGGGTCGTATCCCCATCCTCCAAACTTCTACGGTCTCAATACAATAGAATTTATAAATATCTTTGTTAAAGATGGATTACCTGAAAAGATGGACAAAAAAACAAAAACCAACAGTAAACTTGACAAAAATGACTGGCGTGAGTATATAAGCAGTATCTGGAAATTTCATCCAGAACACGATCGTGCTCATCCAGCGCCATTTCCTGTAGAATTACCGCTACGATTAATTAAATTATTTTCATTTACGGGTGATATCATTCTTGATCCATTCATAGGGTCAGGAACTACTGCGCTGGCAGCAAAAATGGTGAAAAGACACTTTTTAGGTTATGAATTGAACAAGAACTATATAAAGCTAGGAAAAAAACGATTAAAACAATATCAATCAGATTAATTCTTTTATGGATGTGATTTCTGAATGATGAAAAATAAAATTCTCTGAATTGTATTTTCTTCTTTTTCCAGATGGTGATTCTGGAGTGTGCCAAGTAGGCTTTTTTCCTTAATTGCACTTTGATTAGCAAACCCTACAATTAATACGGTCTGATTCGCAATTAATATTGTGCGAATTCCAAAACTTTTTATCAATATTTTTGTATCGGCTGGTATTTGCACTGCGCAAAATATTAGTCCACCGGTATACTTCGGCAAATGGTGCATATGTTTGGCTGTCCAAACTCTGCATCCATATGGATTCCATGGTTTTATTTCCCCGCACCGTAATAAATCGTAATATTCTGCAGGAATACCCTCTGTTTTTTACATCATATATAAGTCCGTTTACATCTAAATCACCAAAATCAACCTCATTATTTTTATAGCTATCTTTCAACTCAATTTCAAGTTCAAGGTATTGCCTTGCGGCTAATTCACCAAGCACACCTATATAATTACTCTCTAGATGGGTTAATGGAGCCTGACTAGGTGAAAACTGACGCTTTATATACTTTGTACGCTGTTCTGAGTGAAATTCGGCTATTTTGATTAATTCAGTAGGGATCAGGATTTCTACAAATTCTTTATAAAGACTCATGCTCAACTAATGGCAGTTATCTTTCGTTTCTTTTGAAAGACAATAATACCTTCCACGATCATCCACAGAACCAGCCCAATCAGAAAAAGGTCAATTACGAATAGTGTGGTATTCTGATTATAAAATTCCATGGCTTTCAAACACAGTGTTACAATCGTGACCAGCATAACAAGGATCATTGGTATAAGTAGTGCTAGCACTGGCTTATTTTTCTGCCAGAAATATAAAGTTAATACCATCAATGTCAACGCAGCTAGCATCTGGTTGCTTGCACCAAATATGGGCCAAAGCACCCATGCTACTTGTTTAGCCTCAGTGGAGTTGGGCAGGGATACATTTAGAAAAACCAGTAATATTGCCGGCAAAATAGCAGCGATGGTAGCTGCATATCTATTGGTTAATAACTTAAACCGCAGGACAATTCCAAGCTCAGTTATTATAAATCTCTGTATTCTAGTGGCAGTATCTAGTGTAGTAGCTGCAAAAGCAATAACAAGCACCGCCATAAGCGTTTTGGCAAACTCAGGTGAGATACCTATGGATTCGAGCAGTGCACCTCCACCAAGTACGAAGGCAGTAGCTTTATTTGCGCTAGCATGCGCCCAAGAATCATAATAAACAGACCAGGTTAAATCTGATACAGCACCTATTGCTGGTAAATTACAAGTAGACACTAATCCTATCCCCGCTACGGCACATATAGTAGAAGCCAATGCTAATGTCCCCTCTCCAATCATACCACCATAACCGATCAGCCTGGCGTCTGTGATACTGTTAATTTGTTTGGAGGTCGTGCCTGAAGATACTAATCCGTGAAATCCGCTAATTGCACCGCAGGCGATGGTCACGAATAATAAAGGAAAAATTGATGGCGCAGATGCTTCAAAACTGGTTCTGATTAGTGGAGCTTCTATAATTGGATTGGCTACTGCGATCCCAAGAAATATTAGACCAAGTCCAACTAATAGCTGATGGCTATTGATATAATCTCTCGGCTGTAAAAGCAACCAGACTGGTAAAAGGCTGGCAATTCCAGAATAAATAAATAATATAATGATCCAGACCGAAGCTTGTTGGTCTTTTACCCATCCAAATGATGAAAAACTCAATGGAATCTGGGTACCTAACCAAACAAAAAAGTAAAGAACTCCAAGTGCAATAATGGAAGGAATAAATGTATTCATGCCTTTCTTATATATTATCCAACCAATAATTAATGCGACAATAATTTGAATATTAATTGGTAGTACAGAAGAGGGGATACTTACGAAAAGATCAGCGATTGCCATAGCGAACACCGCCAGTACCAACCATATCAACATCATTACAAATATGAGGAACATAATCCTTGTACGTCTACTAATTACACTTGCGGTAATATCAGCAATACTACGTCCTTTTTCCTTAATGCTGATCACCAAAGCACCAAAATCGTGAACAGCACCCATAAATACCGTTCCCAGTACTACCCAAACAAATGCTGGCAGCCACCCCCAATATGCAGCAACACATGGTCCTATAATGGGTGCTGCGCCAGCTATAGAGGTAAAATGATGACCAAAAAGAATGTGTCGTTTGGTAGGTAGATAATCAACACCATCTTCAAATTCATGAGCTGGTGTAATTAAATCAAGATCATTGATTTCATAAATCCGGTTCCCAATAAAATGAGAATAAAACCGATATCCTAAGAAGAATATTCCTAACCCAAAAAGGACCAGAAAAACTGAACTCATTCAGTCCTAGACTATTGCTGCTGCAACGTCAATTAAGGAAGTTACTGTATTTACTATTCCTTTATCATCCAGACCAAGGTCATTGAGAATACGGTCCCTGGGACCATGCTGAACGAATTCGTCTGGCAGACCCAGGCGACGTATATTACCTTGAAAACCATTCTCCAGCAGCCAAGCAGAAACACCATCACCAAACCCACCAGTAACAACACCTTCTTCAATAGTGATGACAGTATTAAAGCGCTGTTTCATTGATTGCAGGTATGATTCATCCATTGGTTTTAGGAAACGACAATTCACCACTTCAATAGATACACCTTTTTCATGAAGTGCTTGGGCCGCTTTTTCGGCATTATAAACCAGTGGCCCAACAGCTAAAACAACAATGTCCTCGCCAGTGCGCACTACATCCCAGCTGCCAATAGGCAGAAATTCTGCCTGACCATCAGGATCAAATTCAACCGCACTGGCTTTGGGGTAACGGATAGTAAACGGTAATTTTTTCTGATTCAGCGCAGTATATAACAAATGTCGGAATTCCTGTCCATTTTTTGGCGCTGCTACAATCATATTTTGCACGCAGCGCAGATATGCTATATCCAGCGCACCATGGTGGGTGGGGCCATCCTCACCAGCGATGCCTGCTCTATCCATACAGAAAACAACCGGCAAATGCTGAATAGCGACATCATGGACAATGTGATCGTACGCGCGCTGAAGAAAAGTAGAGTATATTGCTACTATTGGTCGAACATTCTCTGTTGCAACACCTGCTGCAAATGTAACTCCATGACCTTCAGCTATCCCGACGTCAAAAAACCTTTCAGGAAATTCCTTTGCATAGGGTACCAATCCAGTGCCTTCTCGCATCGCTGCGGTTATACAAATCGTATCCTTACGATTCCGAGCAATTTCACAGGCCAAATGTCCAAACACATTCTGAAAAGGTTGGACTGTAGGTTTTGCAGGCTTTTTTAATTGACCATTCGATCCATTACCCTTAACCCCATGGTATTTTACTGGATCTTGTTCCGCAACATCCATTCCCTTGCCTTTTCTGGTGATAGTGTGTAATAAAACTGGCTGATTGATATCCTTGATATTCCTTAATGTATTGACAAGTTCACTTATGTCATGACCATCAATAGGTCCAAAATACCGAAATCCAAGTTCATCAAATAATACACCAGGGACCAAAAGTGCTTTTAAACTTTCATCTATTTTATGCAGGAACCGCTTGGAAATACTCTTTCCCCACGGCAAAGATTCAGTGATTTTCCAAATCTCATCTCGAATTCTATTATAAAGTGGATTAGTTGTGATACGTGTTAAATATTTACTAATTGCGCCAACATTTGGGCTGATTGACATTTCATTATCATTTAAGACCACAAGAATTTGAGTATTTAGATTGCCCGAGTTATTCAATCCTTCAAAAGCGAGTCCTCCTGTTAATCCACCATCTCCAATTACAGCAATAACCTTAAAATTTTCATTTTTTTGATTTCGTGCAGTGGCAACCCCAAGGGCTGCTGATATTGAAGTAGATGCATGACCTGCGCCAAAAACATCGTATTCACTTTCAGTTCTTTTTAGAAAACCACTTAATCCTCCATACTGACGAATTGTTTTTATCTCTTCAAAACGTCCCGTCAATATCTTATGCGCGTAAGCCTGGTGACCCACATCCCATATTAATTTATCTTCCGGAGTATTATACACATGATGTAATGCTACTGTTATTTCCACAGCTCCAAGTGTCGATGCTAGATGACCGCCTATCTCCGTCACTGTGTCGATTGTATATTGACGAATCTCAGCACACAATTCTCTTAATTCACTATCGGAGTAATTGCGAATATCCTGCGGTGATTTAATCATCGGTAGATACTTAAGCTGCATGGATCCTTTCCTCTTTTAAAGCCACTGATTTTTTAAATGCAAATTCGTGGAAAATAGTAACGCCATTAAGTTCAGGATGAAAAGATAAGCCTATGTGTAGACCTGACTGCACGGCGCATGGCGAATCATTGAATGTTGCCAATACATTTACATTGGGCCCACACCATACGATTTTTGGTGCCCGAATAAATGTTGCCTCCGTTGGCTGTGAGTTACCATTAATATCGACATTCAATGGTACACAAATAGAATGTATTTGTCTACCGCAGGCATTCCTTTCTACATCTAGATCAAGCAATCCCAGTGTCTTTATTCGTTTATCTTTCGCCTGGCTGGACATCATAATCAACCCGGCACAAGTGCCCAAGACAGGATTCGTGTTGGCAAAGGGAGTTATATACTCATAAAAACCAGCGCGGTCCATTAAGTTTGTCATTGTGGTTGATTCTCCACCCGGAATTATTAATCCACTGACATGGTTCAAATCACTTGGATCCCGTACCAAAGATGATTCCAAGTCCAGTTCCTCAAGAATCAAGCGATGTTTATCAAAATCGCCTTGCAGGGCTAAGATGCCAATTTTCATTACCAACCGCGTTCCTGCAGTAATTGATCTTCTGGGATCTCCGAAATATCAAGTCCTTTCATGGCTGATTTAAGTCCTGTCGAGACCTTAAGCAGTTTGTTTGCATCCTGATAATACGTCACTGCTTCTACTATCGCCTGGGCACGACTTGCCGGATCTTCTGATTTGAATATTCCGGATCCCACAAATACAGTTTCTGCTCCCAGCTGCATCATTAGGGATGCATCCGCTGGAGTGGCTATACCCCCAGCTGCAAAATTCGGTACCGGTAATTTCCCCAGATTAGATACTTGCTGCACCAGGCTAAAAGGGGCACCCATATCCTTTGCTGCAGCCATCAATTCATCGTCATCCATTTTGGTTAATTGCCTTATTTTGGATTGAACTTCTCGCATATGGCGAACAGCCTCGACAATATTGCCGCTGCCCGCTTCCCCTTTTGTCCGAATCAGGGCAGCACCTTCGCCAATGCGGCGTAAGGCTTCACCCAGGTTCCTACAACCACAAACAAATGGCACCTTAAAGGAATGCTTCCAGATATGGTTTGCTTCATCAGCCGGTGTTAATACTTCGCTCTCATCAATAAAATCAATTTCTATGGCCTCTAAGATCTGAGCTTCTGCGAAATGGCCAATTCTGCACTTGGCCATAACCGGTATGGATACAGTTTTTTGAATATCTTGGATCATGGCAGGATCACTCATGCGTGCAATACCGCCATCAACACGAATATCTGCTGGAATTCGTTCCAAGGCCATTACAGCTACCGCACCAGCATCTTCTGCGATCTTAGCTTGCTTGGCGTTTGTTACATCCATGATAACGCCGCCTTTTAGCATTTCTGCAAGGCCAACCTTTACTTCATATGATCCCTTACTCATATATCAATTCCTCCTCTTTTACTTTTCCGAATAATTTAATTGCTGTTACTACATTTTCGATAATATTATCCGGAGTTGATGCGCCAGCTGATACTCCCACTGTATCGGATTGTTGGAACCAATCTGAATCCAAGTCATTAGCGCAAGTGACTTGATAAGTTCTTTCATTTCTCTCTTTAGCCAACTCTGTCAAACGTTTTGAGTTGGCACTGGTGAATGAGCCAATAACTATCATGATATCAGAAAGTTCTGCTAAACTTTTTATCTGTTCGTGATTTCTGCGAGTTGGAAAACAGATTGTATTTACGAATCTTAAATCAAAAACCTTGGTTATGAGTATATTGATTATCTCCTGAACATTTTCAATCATTTGGGTAGATTGCGAAACTACCCCTGCTTTTTTCATTTTTCTCAGCCTTTTAGCCTCTTCTGCGTTGGCTACTACCATTGGATCCTGTACCTGTTCCATTATACCATTGACCTCATCATGCCCGTGATCCCCAATTATGATTATGCGCCGATTTTCAGCAGCTAATTTTCGTACTTCTTCATGAATTTCAGTAACTAATGGGCAAGTAGCATCGACAATATTTATGCCTTTTTTTCCCGCTTCATCCCAAACCTTTGGTACAGTACCATGGGCGCGAAATAATATTGGTTTATTATCAGGGACTTCATTCAAGTCATGTATAACTTTCGTGCCTACTTTTTCGAGCTCTGATACTACATTTTCATTATGGACGATATGACCCAGCATGTATACTTCACCTTCCTTCTCAGCCGTTTCATAAGCCAGGTTCACAGCGTCTCTAACGCCAAAACAATATCCGGCATCTTTCGCTAATAAGATCTTCATTATGCTTGTCCGCTTTGGGTCATTATTGCGGACTTTGTTTTTTCCACAGCGATTGATAATAATGTCCCAATTGATTCATTTACGATCGCACCTGCAGCAAATTGATGGCCACCACCACCAAGTTCGGAAGCTACGCCATTAATTACATATCTCCCCTTCGACCGGAAATTCAAGCGACAACTGCCATCAGCATTTTCCAGGACCATCATGGCGACCTCTACTCCCCGAATTGTGCGCACGAAATCACTGAATCCATCTATATCAGCATTTGTTGCCTTAGCGTCATCCAACATTTTCTGATCAATAACAAACCAAGCGAATTCACCATCCAGCTCATAATGAATATCCTGCAATATCTTGCCCAGTAAGGCAACTCTCGCGTGTGAACTTGATTCGTATATTCGTTGGTAAAGACTAGAAATATCCACTCCGACCTCAATACACTCAATAGCAATATTGTGACAGTGAGAATCCGTATTCGAATGACGGAAACAACCCGTATCAGTCATTACTGCAGTATATATCCCTTCCGCCATGGCTTTGGTTATTTTACCATCACGCACTGTTTTGATATAATCATAAACCATATCGCCTGTGGATGCGGCCTGTAAATCTACCACATTGTGTGTAAAGGGATGGTCTTCAGGGTGTGGGTGATGATCAATATTAAGTGTAGCTATATTGTGGCGTTCAATTTGATCTTTGATTCCGCGGATCCGTTTGAAATCACCAACATCAAATATAACAACTAAATCTACCTGGGCTATCCATTTACCGTGCCGGTCCAGATCATATGTTTCAATAATATCACCATCGTTCAAATAATGATATTCAAAAGGTAATGTTGAAACACTTATAATTCGACAATCTTTATCAATTTCCTTCAAATAATGATACATAGCGGTCGCGCTCCCTAGACCATCACCATCAGGATTCTCATGCATGGTAAGCAAAATAGTTTTTGCTTCGCTGATATAATTATTTATCTGATTCCAATCAATCATAAGTATGCTTGATCAACCTGGGAATTTAGGAGTAATAGCGACAAATAAACCAACAAAGAGCCGTAGGCTAATCGCTGCGATCCCATTGTGTTTCTTTGCCACCTGATATATCGATTACTAACCTGGCCAAAACAAATAAATAATCAGATAACCGGTTAACATATTTAAGAATATCAGTTGATAACTGATCGGTGTTATTCAACGAAACAAGGTCTAACTCTGCACGGCGGCAGATCGACCTTGCTACATGCAATCTTGCACCAGTTTCACTACCACCAGGAATGATAAACTCCTCCAGTGGCAGTAATTGCTTATTTATCGATTTGATCCTTTTTTCAAGGAAATCGATACGTTCCCTATGAAGCAATGGTTTTTCCACCGCGGGGATTGATATTTCACCCCCAATATTGAAAAGGTCATTTTGGATTGATTCCAAGTCTGCTGCATGATTTTCTGATAATGTAACTCGAGCGAAACCTATTGAGGCATTCAGTTCATCAATTGAACCCAGGCAATGTATACGGTCATTATCCTTGGATACGTGCGATCCATCACCGAGCGTTGTATAGCCCTGATCGCCAGTTTTCGTTGTGACCTTAGTTATTCGCATTAAAAGAACACAAGGCTAACCAAAACGAATATTGGAATCAAAATTGGTAAAGAATATTTAACTAAGTAACCAAAGAAACTAGGCATATCAATTCCCGCAGATTCGGAAATTGATTTTACCATGAAATTCGGAGCATTACCAATATAGGTATTCGCGCCCATAAATACAGCGCCAGCAGAAATAGCAAGTAAGGTATCATAATATTTACCCATAAGCATAGCGGGATCGCCACCTGCCGTATTGAAGAAAACAAGATATGTTGGTGCATTATCTAAAAAACTGGACAAAATACCCGTCAACCAAAAATACATATAATTTACTGGACCGGCATCATCGGATACGGACTGAATGATACCTGCAAGTGCACCATTTGTACCTGCTTTGAGTATGGCAATCGCTGGTATAATTGTGATAAAGATACAGGCAAATAACTTGGCCACTTCCACAATTGGAAACCAAGTGTACTCGTTTGCTTGCCGAATTTTCTGCGGTGTTAATTTCCAGCTTACAAATACCAAAAGAAGCAGTAGAATATCCCTGGTTAAGTTCTGCAGTTCTACATCTACATAATGCACTGTATAGTGAATATGCGGTCGCCAAAATCCACTTAGCAGAACAGAGCTTATTACGCCTAATAGCAGTAACAAATTGAAAGAACCTTTTACGCCTAGTTTTTGATCTTTTCCATCTTCTTGAGGCCTGATAACTGGCAAATCTTCCTTATTATAGTAATAACTATCCATTAGGAAGTAAACAATGATCAGATAACACACTACCATGATCATGGGCATCAGCATTGCACTGGTAGTCCAGAAAAAAGAAACACCTTTTAAGAAACCAAGAAATAATGGAGGATCTCCCAACGGTGTTAAGGAACCGCCTATATTTGCAACAAGAAATATGAAGAAAACAATTGTATGAACTTTATACTTACGGTCTTTATTAGCACGAATCAATGGCCGGATCAATAGCATAGCAGCACCAGTAGTACCCATCCAACTAGCGAGCAGTGTTCCTATTAAAATTATAATTACGTTGATTATTGGTTTACCCACGAGCGTACCTGTAAGTTGAACACCACCAGAAATAGTAAAGAGGGCCAATAGCAAAATAATAAACGGTATGTATTCCAATAATCCTACGTGCAATACCTCATATAAAGTGATAGAAACACCAACATTATGATTGATCAATAGAGGTATAAGTAAGGCCACAGCCCAAAATAATGATACTTTACCAAAATTTTTATGCCAGAAATTCGGGGCAACCAAGGGAAATATTGCTATAGAAAGCAAAATTCCAACAAAAGGGATCACCCAGAGAATGGAAAGGTCTGCACCAATTAAATGCGGTGCTTCTTGTCCTCCAGAAAAAGCCAACCCTGGCAAACAAAGGATAGAATAATAAAAAAGTATTTGCTTCATCTTAATGTACTTCACCTTGAAAATAGGGCAAAGTTGATTATTCAGCAACCACTGAAAAATTAGGAAACAGTCGATGCTGCTTCAGCAGCAATTTCTAAAAGGTAACCTGGTGTAATTCCGAGAATGATCAGCATAATTGCCATTAATCCGATAAGACCGATTGCTAACATATTATAAGATGGAATTAAAGCACCTTCTTCTTTTTGCATATACATATTTACAACCAATCGGAGATAATAATAGACTGAGATCAATGTATTTATAACACCAATAATCACAAGCCATATGTAACCTTGCGACACAGCAGCAGAAAATAGTCCATATTTGGCGATAAACCCAGCTGTTGGCGGGAACCCGGCCAAAGTTAACATAAAAATAGTCATAGTTGCGGAAAGCCATGGGTGCTGAACTGCCATTCCGCGGTAATCCTCAAACTTTAATCCTCTTTCTTCTTTCTCGGCCGCTGAAACGATGGCGAAGGTACCCAGATTTACAACTGAGTAAACAACCAGGTAAAAGAGTACTGCTGAAATGCTAGTCTCATTTAGTACTAATATTCCCATCACCAAAAACCCAGCGTGGGAAACGCTAGAAAAAGCAAGCATTCGCTTCACATTGTGCTGCACCAATGCGGAAAGATTACCTACGGTCATGGTTAGAACAGACAAAATCCAGAAAATATCCTGCCATTGATAGTGGATTTCCACGAAAGCATTTTTAAACAAAATCAATAATGCACCAAATCCGGCAGCCTTAGGTGCTGTACACAGAAACCCAGTTACCGTGGTTGGAGCTCCTTGATACACATCAGGAGACCACATGTGGAAAGGCGCCAATGCAACCTTGAATGCGAAGCCAATAAGCAACAACCCAATCCCTAGTGAAAGATACACATTGGACAGGATGGTATCGTTAGCAATCGCCAAAACGATCCCATTATAGTTAGTTGTGCCTGTTGCGCCATAAGTAAGCGCCGCACCAAATAGAAAAAAACCAGTGGCAAAGGCGCCAAGTAACAAGTACTTCAACCCTGATTCATTACTAAGTCGATCGTGGCGCAGAAATCCAACCAAAACATATAGTGAGAGCGAAAGGAGTTCTAACCCAAGAAAAACGATTACCAAGTCATTGGCTCGCGTCATCAACATCATACCGATAATCGCAAAAAGAATAAGTGCTGGGTATTCTCCTCGGGATGTGCTCCCTCTTTTTTCCAAGTATCCTTGTGAGAAAATGAGCGTTACAATTCCGATGGAAATATAGAGAAAATCAAAAAACATTGAAAATTGATTGAGGGTCAGCATCCCTCCGAAAAGAATCTGTTCATCGCCGCTGGTATTAATAACAACAACGCCGGCCAAAAGTAATCCGAGTGCTGCCACCGTTAATAAAATTCTAGGGCTGGAAACATGAGCCATCTCCAGCGTCAGGACAAATAATGCTGTAACCGTCAGAATAATTTCAGGGGTAATCCCTATAAAATCAGCCGCTGTGAAGAATTGACTTATGTCCATGAATTCAACAGGATTATTCCGAATAAAAAACCATTAAATAATTCCTAAAAAGACGATTGGATAAGCTTGTTAGACCCATTTGAATAAAGCCTTAATATTTTCAGAAATTAAATTGACAAGATCATAAGCGTTAATACTTTCAAGTTGTATAGAGTTATGAACTTGCTCAAGCAGGTGTTCAACTGAAACATGCATATAACTCAATAATATATTCGGTTGAAGTCCGATTAAAAAAACAATTATAACCAAAGGTGCAAGGGTTGCAATTTCCCGCGAATCCAAATCAATAAGAGAGGACTGCGTAGTGGTATTTATTTCATTAAGAGCAACCCGGTAATACAACCAAACCATGTAACACACACCCAGAACTACACCAATTATAGAAAGGGCCGCAATGATCATATTTGCTTTGAAAGCACCGCTAATGATAAGGAATTCCCCAACAAAAGCGTTCATGCCCGGAAGACCGATCGCTGCCAGAGTAAAAATCGTAAAAAACACAGTATACACTGGAACGGTCTTTGAAAGTCCTCCGTAATCTTTAATCATCCTTGAATGGGTTCTCTCATAAATCATCCCGACACACAAGAATAGTGCACCCGTTATAACACCATGGTTAATCATTTGAAGGATGCCACCCTCGACACCGTTCTGGTTTAAAGTGAAAAGACCAAGCGTTACAAAACCCATATGACTGACACTGGAGTAGGCGATCAGCCTCTTCATGTCCTTTTGCATCAAAGTGACATAGGCCCCGTAGATTATTGCAGTGACAGATAAAACAAGTAGTGGTATAAAAAGTACTTTTACCGCATGGGGAAACATGGGAAAAGAAAACCTTAAAAAACCGTATGCGCCCATTTTAAGCAGAATGCCTGCTAAGATAACACTACCGGCTGTTGGCGCTTCCGTATGGGCATCTGGGAGCCAGGTATGTATTGGAAACATGGGCATTTTGACTGCAAAGGCTGCAAAAAAGGCAAGGAACAACCATAATTGAAGTTCTATGGGGTAACTCACCCTAGAGAGTTCTAGTATATCAAATGTCTTACCACCTGCATAGTAAAGTACAATTATTCCAACCAGCATAAGAACGCTTCCAGCCAGCATAAAAAGAACAAACTTTACTGCGGCGTATATCCTTTGAGATCCTCCCCACACACCTATCAGAAGGAACATCGGTATGAGTGTGAGTTCCCAAAAAAGGTAGAAAAGAAATACATTCAGCGATACAAAAATTCCAATCATTGCAGTTTCTATTACCAAAAGGGAAATATAAAACTCTTTTGTTTTTTCCTGGATTGCCTTCCATGATACCGATACACAAAGGATGCTTAAAATTGCGACTAGAATTATAAATAATACACTGATACCATCCACTCCTACCTTGTAGTTTATATTCCATGCCGGTATCCAGGTACGGATTTCAACAAACTGCATCTTGTAGGTTGTTTTATCAAAATGTTTGTAAATAGGCAGCGAAATGATAAATGTTGCAACTGTTATCGTCAGCGCAAACCATTTGATGAAAGGCCCTCTTTTTAGGAAAAGCATAATGAGGGCTCCGGCCAGCGGAAGAAAAGTACATACCGTCAATACAGGATAATCAAGATTATTAATTATAATACCTTCCATCTTTTACCTTTTTACGGTAACACCATAATGATCACTATCAATACAATGAATCCTGCAACCATAACCATTGCATAGTGTTGAATCTGACCACTTTGAACATTCTGCATCTTCCTGCTGCAGGCCAGTGTCAATTTGCCCAGTCCATTGAGAGATCCATCCACAATAACCGTATCTACCATTTTAAAAATCTTAGCGACACCCATTACTGGTTTCTGAATAATATATTCATAAATCTCACCGATGAAGTTGTATTCGATATTTGCTAGCGGTTTTGTAAAACGCAAAAAGGCGTCTGCCCCTTTGCGGAGAAACCAATCTGTATCCAGACTGATCGTATCTTCACACCAAAGTTTTTTAAGTAACAGAAAAAACCCAAGCTGAGTAAAAAACAATACCTGCAAGGTCTCCCAAATATGATATGCTGTATAAGGTTCAAAATGAACGGGATAGGGTAGTAATGCATAAAGAGATTTATAAAATACCCCAAGTCCTACGCAGAAAAGTGAACCTATTATCATGGCCAGTTCCATATTCCAGGGTGGTTCTTTAGCCTTAAGACCTCGATCTTTACCAAACCAGATAAAATAGGGTACCTTGAGACCTGTGTGTAGAAATGTCCCTGCAGAGGCGAGCATTAGCGCCATAAATGCCCAAGTCAAATGTGCTTCACCGAAAGCAGCAACTGTAATAGATTTACTCACAAAACCGCTGAAAAATGGAAATGCAGATATGGAAAGACCACCAATTATTGTATAAATCATCGTTCGCGGCATAGTTTTATATAAACCGCCCAATTCTGTCAACTTCGCTGTACCTGCCATATACAAAACAGAACCTGTACCCATAAATAAAAGGGATTTATAAAGGATGTGACAAAAGGCATGTGCTACAACCCCGTTTATAGCCATTTGGGTTCCCAGACCAACACCAGCTACCATATAACCCACCTGGCTGATAATATGATATGCGAGGAGCCGGCGAGCATCATTCTCAAGCACCGCATAGACAACACCATAGATCGCCATAATAACGCCCATGATGATTAACATTTCAGAGCCCGCACAGATCCGGATCAGTGCATAGACTGCGGTTTTAGTCGTAAAGGCACTCATGAAAACGGCACCTGTAACCGTAGCAGCGGGGTAGGCATCAGGAAGCCATGCGCCAAACGGAGGAACAGCCGCATTAACAATAAATCCTATTACAATGAGAAATGATGCCAAACTCTGGAGATCTGTAGGCCACCAACCGTGAAAGGGCAAATACTGGATTGATAAATCACCACTTATCGAGTACTGTAGTATTATTCCAGCCAACAATATCAGGCCGCCGGCAACATGCCATAAAAGATATCTGAATCCGGAATCAACGGAAGATGGCGACTTTCGAAACCATACCAGAAAAACCGAAGAAAAGGCCATCACTTCCCAGAATAAGAATAAAGTGAGAAAATCCCCTGCAAATGTTACACCCAAAGATCCGCCAACGTAGTAAAAGACAGCGAAATGTTCACCATCATTCTTTACATGAATAGAATAGATTATTCCTATCACACCCATGATAGTGAAAATATAAGCAAAGACCTTACTCAGTTTATCCACATCTCCAAAAGTCAACTTCCAGCTGAGAAATTCATAGACACCATATGTACCATGCGGCATAACGACTACGGCAAAAAAGGCCATAAGAGAAACAAAAAGCATGTAACCCTGCTTGATTTTACCCTTGAACAGTGGGATAAATAGTCCTCCTAGGAGATAAAATGCAGAGGGATGTAAAAATTGAATGTTAAAAATCTCACTCATCATAATAACTCTCATCCTGCATAAGACCGAGGTGACCTATCCATTTGGATATAATAATAATGAGCACACAGGCGATAAAGCCGAATAAAGACCAGAATCCACGTATATTATCTCCAAAAAAATGAACCTCGTGGCGAGGAATAATAAAATCCACTACAATGAGTAAAATCAGTGCACCGTAGGCAATTCTCTTAGCTGCCTTCGTCCTAAGAACTTCTATTATATCTAATAATTTCATTTGACTACCATTTCAGCTAATTGCACTATAAAGTCAGGATATAGTCCCAGCACAACACTTATTATCGCAGTTAACGTGAGTGGCACCACTAAAAACGGGTTTTCTTTTAGACTGCCATCGTCAGATGAATCAATGTGTTTGGAATTTGAATTTTCCTCTTTAAAAAACGCCCTATACAGAATTGGAACAAAGTATGCCGCATTCAGAAACGAGCTCACCAGCAACACAGTAAGTACAACCAAACTATGGCGCTCTAAAGAACCAATAACAAGATACCATTTTGTAATAAATCCAGATACAGGCGGAATACCGATCATGCTCAAAGTAGCAATTGCAAAGGCAGCCATTGTCCAGGGCATTTTTTTCCCGATACCGTTTAACTGGCTAACTTTAGTCTTATAAGTTGAAACATAAATTGAACCGGCACAGAAAAAGAGGGTAATCTTTGAAAAGGCGTGATTTGTAATATGAATTATACCACCGACCATTGCACTTGGTGTAAGCAGAGCAGCACCCAAAATAATATAAGAAAGCTGGCTGATGGTTGAAAATGCCAGCCGCGCCTTCAGGTTATCTCTGCTCAGGGCCAGGAGAGAAGCGGTAATGATGGTGAACGATGCAAATGTGATTACGAACACATCCACACCAATATCCATCATTAAGTCTGCACCAAAGACAAAAAATATAATGCGAAGTACAGTAAAAACCCCTGTTTTGACTACTGCAACAGCATGGAGCAGTGCGCTGACCGGCGTGGGAGCAACCATTGCGGCTGGAAGCCAACTGTGGAAAGGCATTACAGCACTCTTGGCAAACCCAAAAAAGAAAAGCACAAATATTATATATAGCAATTCGGGATTTACTGATTGAACTACTGCCGGAAAGATCCCAGTTTTTGAAAATTCAAGTGTACCTGTCAGATTGTAGGTTAGAATTATAGCTGCGACTAAAAAAGCCTTGGCCGCTCCGAGCAGGTAAATAGCATATTTTCTGCCACCCGCCTTCGCTTCTAAAGTACCCTTGTGAGCCACAAGTGGATAAGTAATGATCGTCAAAATTTCATAGAAAAGAAACATGGTAAACAGGTTCGCTGAGAATGCAACACCGATTGTAGCGGAAAGCGATACTGCAAAACAGGCAAAATAACGTGTCTGCGAGTGCTCATTAGTAGACCGCATATACCCAATTGAATAAAAAGAAGTTGCAATCCAAAGTAAGGAAGCACCCATGGCGAACAAAAGACCAAATGCGTCAACCCTGAAACCAATCTCAATGCCAGGCAGGATTGTGAACAGGGAATAGGAAATTATCGTTTTATCATAAACCACTGCGGGTATCATGGATAGTACAATAACCAGTTTTAACACGCCTGCAATTAAGGACCAGGATTCTCTAATATTCGGTTTTTTCCCGAAAAAAATGATGAATAACGCACCTACAGCAGAAACGAGAACCGCAAGTAAAGGTTTTATGGATACAATAGTTTCCATAAGTGTTTGTTAATTCTTCATCAAATTGATTTCATCAATATTCACTGTCTGGCGATTTCGATAGAGAGCGATAATGATCGCCAGACCCACTGCCACCTCAGCAGCAGCCAATGTCATTACTAGAAAAACAAAGACTTGGCCATCGACACTGTTATAGTAACGAGAGAAACCGACCAGCGCTAGATTAACCGCGTTCAGCATCAATTCGATAGACATAAAAATCGTTATAGCATTACGTCGGAATAGAACACCTAACACACCAATTGAAAAAAGAATCATGCTCAAAACAATGACATGTTCGAGAGGTACGACCATCAGATCTTCTTTTTAGCCAAATACACAGTTCCAATCAGCGCAACAAGTAGCAACAGTGAAGCAACTTCAAAGGGAAACAGATACTTAGTAAAAAGAGCTTCTCCGAGCGAATAAATACCTCCAGCTGAAAATTTCTCAACCGGCTGATGCAATACCCCAGGTCCATTCAACATGATCAGGAAAATCCCGAAAAAGAAAAGAACAACCATCAGCAGGGATAAAGCGCGCTGTAATTGTATAAAGCGTGGTAGAGCATCCTCGCGTCCTAAGTTGAGCAGCATAATAACAAATAAGAAAAGAACCATAATTGCGCCAGCATAGATGAATACCTCAAGGACAGCGAGAAAATAAGCCTCTAACAGTAGATAAAGAACCGCAAGAGCGAAAAAACAGAGTACGAGCAATATGGCACTGTAAACAGCATTCCTATTCAATACCACAAAGATCGCTGATCCTACGGCTATTGAAGCAGTTAGATAAAATAGGAGTGCAAGCGACATTTTATTCTGGAATTAGATCTGTCTGATGTCTATGTCTGGGACTCTTGGCTATCGTTTTTTCGCGAATAATAGTTCTGGTCTTTGGTTAATTCGTAAACCTCTAATAACCCATCTTTGTCAATTATGAGGTCTTCCCTCGTATAATCAGAAAAATCATAAATCTCCGTTAACTCAATTGCCTCCTCTGGACATGCCATTTCACAAAAGCCGCAGAAAATGCACCGCAACAAATCGATATCAAACCGAACAGGGTATCTTTCTTTTCCTTCATCCCATGGTGAAGGACCAGGAATTATGTGAATGCAGTCCGCAGGACAAGCGGCAGAACACATTTCACAGGCTACGCACTTGATCCGACCTTCCGGAAACTTATTCAAGCGGTGGAGACCACGGTATCCTTGCGGTGGGATATGATGTTCGTCTGGATATTGAACCGTTACTTTTCTCCTGAAGAAATGCTTGATCGTCACCATCAACCCCTTTACCAAAGCAGGGATGTAGAGCTTATCCCAAAAAGTCGGTTCGTATGATTTAATAATCGTGGCCATTATATCGATGCAGTAAGAGTGAGATACCCAGCCGTGACAAATATGTTCAAAAGTGCTATTGGAAGCATAACCTTCCATCCGATTTTCATCAATTGATCATAGCGGAAACGTGGAAACGTCCATCGTACCCAGATAAAGAGAAATAGGAAAAAACCCATCTTCAGAATAAAAGACAAGACAGATAGCACCGTCCCCCATATGCCCAGTGAAGTTTCATTAATTAAGGGGACATCCCAACCTCCAAAAAACAGGGTCACTGTTAAGGCCGCAGCGGTGATCATGTTGGCATACTCAGCCATAAAGAACATGGCAAATTTCATACTGCTGTATTCAGTATGATACCCTCCCACTAATTCCTGTTCCGCTTCTGAAAGATCAAAAGGAAGCCGATTGGTTTCTGCATAAACAGCGATCAAAAAAATGATAAAAGCCAAAGGTTGCTTAAATACGTTCCATGAAAAAAGATATCCCTGTTGATCAGCAACAATATCATTTAGTTTCAATGATCCTGATAGTAAAATTATACTTACTACGGCGAGCCCCATTGCTAATTCATAACTGATAAGCTGCGCCGCTGAACGGAGTCCACCAAGAAGGGAATATTTGCTATTTGAAGACCACCCTGCTAATACAATACCATAGACACCAATACTGGTGAGAGCAAGAACATAAAGAATTCCAACATTCACATCAGCTACTTGCAAGGGAATCTGCCTACCAAAAAGTGTGATATCTGACCCAAATGGAATCACCGCAAATGTCATCAAAGCGGGTATAAGCATAATTACTGGCGCCAGCAGGTAAATAGGTTTATTCACCCCATCCGGTATAATGTCCTCCTTCATAAGGAATTTGATACCATCAGCAATTGGCTGGAGAAGTCCCTGTGGCCCAACGCGGTTTGGCCCTAGCCGACCCTGTATAAAAGCGGATACTCGTCTTTCTGCATAGATCATCATTAGCACAGTAAGCATAGTAGCTGCAAAAACTACCAGAACCTTTACACAAATAATAATAAAGCCCAAAAGGTCCATTACCCGCTGGCTTTCCCATTTAATGACATACCATGTGGCCCTAACCGGAAGAAAGACAGACCTTTATAAGCTGGAAACTTTTCACCCATCACCTTTATTACCTGACCTACATCTGCAAAGGTCTGTTCCTCTTTATCCAGTGCTTTCATCACCATCATCAGGATTTCCCAATCAGCACGGGATTCTCCTTTCTTGGGCAAGGACGACCGCAACCATTGCACACGGTCCCTATCATTGGTGATAGTTCCCTCCCGCTCAAAGGGTGCCAGACCGGGTAAAATGATGTTGGCTGATCTTGCCAACGCCGTCATGGCATAGGTTTGCACAACTACAAAATCCATTTTCGCTAAAATCTCTTTCCAGACATCATCAGATTCCCTATCTACACCGTCATCCAAAATGTATAAACCATGAATGGCCTGTGCTTTTATTTCAGAAGGCAAATCTGCCACTATTTCTCCACAGATATTATTCATACCCCTCCGGTTTGGTGAACGGTCAGCGCTAATCCGAAATCCCGATTGATAAGTTATTTCTTTCTTCGTTATTGGTGGTAGCGAACCCAGAACACCATTCATCATTAGGCCTAATAAAAAATTTGATTCATTGGTGTGAAAGGGTGAAACAATACCAGCAGTTTTACCATTTGATTTTTTGATCAGATCTGCTGTCTTTTCGATCGCTTTGTCCCAATTGAGTGCATCAAAAGATTCGCCATTTCGCACCATGGGTTGGGTAACCCGCTCGATTTCCTCAAAGCGGTGGAAACCGTAGCGTCCTATGTCACACATGAAGTAGCCATTCACGTCGTGATTCTCCCTAGGGGTTAATCGTAAAATCTGGTCTCTTTGAGAAAATACATCAACGTTGCAGCCAACACTGCAATCCTGGCACACAGAAGGTTGTTCTTTAAGGTTCCAAATACGATTCTTATGGATATAGTCAGTACTTAAAAGCGCACCTACCGGACAAATATCTGCCACATTGCCTGCTAATAGATTATCAAGGGGCTTGTCTTCCAGGGCTGCTATTTTTGAATTATATCCACGGGCTTCAACAAATAGTTCACTGGTACCCGAAATTTCCTGCGTGAAACGAACACAACGACTGCATAAAATACAGCGATTGTGATTGATGACAATCTGCGAACCAAGATATTCATTGGGACGCACTCTTTTCGCTTCATCGAAACGGCTATGGGCGTTGCCAAATTTGAAAGAATAGTCTTGAAGATAACATTCACCGGCCTGGTCACATACGGGACAATCGAGCGGATGATTTAGCAAAAGAAATTCCAGTATATTTTTTCTCTCTTGGACCACGAGATCATTCTGCGTATCCACCACCATATCATATTTACCGTCTACTTTGCGTTCAGGAGGAACATCCCCTACAAAAGTGTTGCATGACACTTGTAGTTTAGGCATCCCTTCTACCTGTACAAGGCACATGCGGCAACTGCCAACAATCTCCAGAGCAGGATGGTAACAGTAATAAGGTATCTCTATACCATTGGCCTCAGCTGCTTGCAGCACTGTGGTACCACTTTTTATCTCAATTTCCTTACTGTCTATTTTCAATAAGGGCATTAGGCAACTACCTTTTCTTGGATTAAATATTCCATGAATTCGTTTTTGAACTTTTCCACAAAACTTCTCACTGGCCAGGCCACTGCTTCACCAAATGGACAGATGGTCTTGCCAAAACTGCCTTTTGAAAAATCGATAAGACCGCCGATGTTATCCGTAATCTCAAAAAGCATGTCAATATCGTTTGGTTTACCCCCACCATTAACTAACCGTGTCAGCATTTTTACCAGCCATGCAGTACCTTCTCTGCACGGGGTACATTGACCACAAGATTCATGAGCATAAAACCGAGCAATATTGAGACAAGCCTGCACCATATTTACTGTTTCATCCATAACAATGACCCCCGCAGATCCAAGCATGCTTTTCTTTTCTACCAGTTCCTCAAAATCCATCATTACATCTATAGCTTCATTAGCCGTTAGAATCGCTGATGATGAACCGCCAGGGAAAACAGCTTTCAATTGTTTGCCATCCGGTATACCACCTGCCCTATCAAAAATCAATTCTTTTAAAGAGACGCCCATAGGTTCTTCAAAAACACCGGGATTATTAACGCATCCTGAAATACAAAACAGTCTCGGGCCTGGCCCTTTTTCAGGACCGATGGATTTAAACCAACCGGCACCACGATTGACTATATGAGGAAGGCAGGAAAGGGTCTCAACGTTATTCACTATTGTAGGGCTTTTAAGATAACCTTCGATCGCAGGGAAGGGTGGCTTAATCCTTGGCCAGCCTCGTTTGCCTTCAAGAGATTCTATCAACCCAGTCTCTTCACCGCAAATATAGGCTCCTGCTCCGCGATGTATAACAACATCCAGACTGTAATTTGAACCGAGTATATTATCACCCAGAAGGTTATTCTCATACGCTTCAGTTACTACCTTTTCCAGTAATTTATATTCTTTGTAAAATTCTCCACGAATGTAAATGAAGGATGTATGACAACCGATAGCATAGGCAGCAATGACCATACCTTCCAGCATTTGATGAGGTGCTTTATTCATCAGTAACCTATCCTTAAAGGTTCCAGGTTCACTTTCATCTGCATTGTTGATCAGATATTTTGGTTTATTGGAATCTTTTGGGATAAATCCCCATTTCACACCGGTTGGAAAACCTGCTCCTCCCCTGCCGCGAAGATTTGAATCCTTTACTTCTTGAGTAACATCCTCAGGATTCATTTTTAACACTTTATCAAGAGCAGTGTATCCGCCAACCCTTTTGTAAAATGGAAGCGTATGGCAGTCTTGTTGATCAATATACTCTGTCAGGACTGGTTTAAATGTATTCATTCAAAAGACTCTAGTAATTTGTCAAATTTTTGTGTAGATAAACCTTCATGATATTCTTTATTTATTTGTACAACCGGGGCAGTCCCACAAGAGCCTAAGCATTCTACTTTCATGAGCGTGAATCGATCATTAGCCATTGTTTCACCAGGTTTGATTTCGTATTTATCTGTTACGTGGTCTACCAGGGCATCGGCGCCATTTAGACTACAGGAAAGTGTCTGGCAAACTTGAATGATATGGCGCCCTTGAGGTTTCGTATATAGCATGGTATAAAAAGATACGCAGTCCATCACAACGGCCGAATGGCAATCAACCAAATCAGCGATATTTTCAATTACACTGTTAGAAATGTATCCCTCCTGTGACTGCGCCAAATGTAGCAGTGGTAGGGTAGCAGATTTTTTATCTGAATATTGGGAAAAAATTTGTTCCACTCTTTCCGGGTCTGAAAAAGTAAATCTTTGCTTCAATTTACCATTGGATTTCATCGATCCAATTCTCCTGCGATAACATTTATACTTCCAATAATAGCTGGTGCATCTGAAAGCATATGTCCTTCTATCAGTTTTGAAAAAATTGAATAGTTGATCAGCGATGGTGGCCTTGTGCGAACGCGATAGGGTGTACGGTTTCCATCACTTATAATATAAAAAGCTAGCTCACCATTGGGCGATTCGGTAGGTACGTAGGCTTCACCGACTGGTGGTGTCATTCCCCTGTTTGGCATGGTCACTTCAAAATGATAGATCAGGCCCTCGATAGAGTTGTATACTTCATCTTTTGGAGGTAGGTTAAATCCCAAATCCGGATCAATGCTCACATCTCCAGTTGGCATTTTATCCAGCGACTGCTTGCATATCTTTATACTTTGGCGAACTTCCTCCATCCGCACTAGATACCGATCAAACACATCACCATTCAAAGCAATGGCGACATCAAAATCAAAATCTTCATAACTGGAATATGGTTCATTCACTCTGATATCCCAATCTATACCGGATGCTCTTGCCATGGGTCCAGATATACCGTAAGAAATAGCATTCTCTTTTGAGATGATACCAATGTTTTTAGTCCGATTTTGCCATATTCGATTCTTATTTAATAAGGTTTCGATATCATTGACAACTTCATCTACTTCATCGAGAACTTTTAGGACAGCCTTGTCGAAGCCCTCCGGAATATCCCTCATCAGACCTCCCACAAGAGTATAACTGGTGGTAAGGCGAGTCCCAGTGGCTATTTCAAAAAGATCATATATGTTCTCTCTCGCTCTGAATCCATAAAGAAACGCTGTCATTGCACCTAAATCCACTGCCAGCATACCCACATTTAATACATGATCAGCAATCCGGCTCAATTCACACATTAGAACACGGATATACTCCGTTCGTTTGGAAACTTCCAATTCCATCAATTTTTCTGCTGCTAAGGCATAAGCCACATTGTTACACAGGGGCGACAGATAATTCATTCTGTCTGTGATAGTAATATACTGGTTGAAATCCAAGTCTTCACCCAGCTTTTCGAACCCAGAATGGAGATAACCGATTTCTGGTGTAGCCTTCGTTACAGTTTCACCATCTAGTTCCATAATTATCCGTAGTGTTCCATGTGTCGAGGGGTGATGCGGCCCAAAATTGAGGATCATTCTATCAGTTTCAAGTTGCTTTTCTGTTACTCTAGTCATTCTGTTCGTTTTTGTTTTTGTATGCCCCGATCAATCACAGGAAAATCGTATCTTTCTTTGCGACCCAATCTAGGATAGTCCTTCCTCAAGGGGTGCCCCTCATAGTCATCGGGATTCATAATGCGGGTCAAATTGGGATGTCCTTCGAACTCTATGCCAAATAAATCAAATACTTCTCGTTCCTGCCAGTCTGCTGTTTTCCAAAGTGACTCTATAGAAGGTAACACTGGATTATCTTCAGGCACATATGCCTTTATTGTCACGCGTTCTGCGGATCCATGAGAAAGCAGGTGGTACACAACAGCAAAACGTTCAAAGCCACCAAGTGTTAAGTTATCAATCGCTGTAAGATCAGCTAAAAAATTAAATCCCGCATCCTTGAATGTTTTTAGCACATCTATAACACCCTGGCCTTTTATATGAATAATTTGTTCACCGGCATACTCCGTCAAGCCAAGAACATAATCGGAAAATGAACCTTTTATCTGGGAAAGCGTTTTTTCTAACGACATCTATTTGGAAGATGAAAGTGCGTAGTCAGACAGTTTCTCTTTGTCTACCAAATTCTGGAGCTTCATTAGACTTTCAACGACACCTTCCGGTCTTGGTGGGCAGCCAGGTATATATACATCAACTGGAATAAAATTATCTATACCCTGTATCACACTATAGGTATCGAATACACCTCCAGTGGATGCGCAGGCTCCCATAGAAATCACCCATTTTGGTTCCGGCATCTGTTCGTATATGCGAATAAGTACTGGCATCATTTTGATGGAAATCCTACCAGCAACAATTAATAGGTCTGACTGTCGCGGTGAAAAACGGATCGCTTCTGCACCAAAGCGGGATATATCAGTACGCGCCGCCAATACTGCCATAAACTCGATCCCACAACAGGCAGTGCCAAACGGCATAGGCCAAAGTGAGTTCTTTCTACCCCAGTTTATAGCACGTTCAATGGTTGTGGTCAATACATTAGATTTAATATCATCATGATTCATGGAAATATCTTAGTTTAACAAAGGTTATCTAGAAATGATAACCCATCTTCACGATTAAATAACATTTTGTTCTGCTCACAATTCCTTTTATTCCCATTCCAAAGCTCCGTTCCGCCAAACATAAACAAAACCGAACGCAAGGATAGCCAGGAAAACAACCATTTCAAAAAAAATGAAGGGACCTGCTGAAAGGAAATCTTTGAATACCACTGCCCACGGATAAAGAAAAACAATCTCAATATCAAAAATTATAAACAGTAAGGCGATCAGAAAAAAATGAATTGAAAATCGAATCCTCGTGTCTCCTACTTGATCTACACCGGATTCATAGGGCATCATTTTTACTGCGCTTGGTACGCGTGGACCTAGAAGATGAGTTAAAATGAGACTCACAAATGCGAAGCCCGCAGCAACAACAAATACAATTATAATAGGGAAATAGTTTTCAACCATAATAAGAAATATTAATAGCAGCCCTAAATTTACATTTGTATCCTTTAGACAACAAAGAGTCGAATATCATGTAATACCCATAATAATAAGTGCCAACAATAATTAAAGTGCACGTAAATCTTGGCTTTTAGTGATTGATAAGTTTGTTAATTATATCCTAAAAATTGGGGCCATATTACAGTACCTGCGAAAATAACAATAAACTATCTTTTACCCATCCCAATATTGGCACCCAATAAATACCAAAAAACACCGATGGTATTGCTAATAGTAGAAATATCATGGTCATGGAAAAGGATGGTACTGCTATAACATCACTTGGTTCACCACTGAGATACATTGCTTTCACAACACGCATATAATAGTACAGTGATACAACCGTATTAAGTGCACCAAAAAATGCCAGCCAATAAAATGCTGGTCCAGCATTAATCACAGCGGCAAAGAGATAAAATTTACCAATGAACCCAACCGTTGGCGGCAGACCAGTAAGCGAAAACATGAAAATGGTCATAACAAGCCCAACAATAGGCATGCGCCATCCTAACCCGTTAAAGTGTTCGAAAGTTTCTCCACCCTCCTTCTCGACCACGTAAATCAGCACAAAAAATGCGCCCAAATTCATAAACAGATACATCACCAGATATATCATAGTAGCAAAAACGCCTTCCGAAGATACTGTAGGCAGGGCCATGAGCATATAACCAGTATGGGCAATACTGGAATAGGCCAACATTCTTTTTACGCTGGATTGCTGGATTGCAACCAAATTCCCCATGGTCATGGTAATTACGGATATAACGCCCAACAATTGTGGCCAGGAGAAACTAACGGTAGAAGACCAGCCCAGCCCACTCAATGAAGTGTCATCAACAAACACTTGATTAAAGAAGCGAATCATCAGGGCAAATCCTGCTGCCTTGGGCGCCACAGATAAATAGGCCGTAACCGGAGTAGGTGAACCTTCATAAACATCAGGTGTCCAAAAATGAAAGGGAACCGCAGATATCTTGTAGCCAAAACCAGCTAGCACAAAAACACTGGCCAGTGTTAAGGCCAAATTAGCTGAACCATCCAGGGCGTTGACAGCATCCCTGATCTCAAAGAATTTCGTGGTACCCGTTAAGCCAAAAATGATGCTGAGACCGTACAACATAATGCCGGATGAAAATGCACCATAAATAACATATTTCAGCGAGGCCTCATTGGAACGGGGATTTTCCTTCAAATAGCCGGCTAGTATAAATGACATGATCGACACAACTTCTATGGACAAATAAACCATGACTAGGTCAATGGCACTGGCCATGAGAAACATACCAAATACCATCACTGCTAGCAGTACATAATATTCTCCGGTATGATAGCCCTCAAACTCATTGCTATTACGGCTGATCACAATAATGAGTAAGGTGGCCACAATAACAATTGATTTAATAAAACTAGCAAAGGGATCAAAAGCCAGTGCATCCATAAATAACGTGGTGGGAGAATGCTTGGTGAGAGCCACTGCAATTAAGGTCAGCATTAGTCCCAGCGCGACCAAGTTACTAACCTTTTTTGATTGCTGCGATTCAGAAAATATATCGATAATAATTGCCAGCAATATCGTGCCTGAAAGGATCAATTCAGGCCAGTAAAGAGAGAGACTTTGCAGGTTACTCATAGTACGAGAAGCATGCTAGAAAATGCCGGAAATACCTCCAACTATAACAACTTGATCGATCAATACATTCATGGTCTCTTTGATCATATCCAGAAACGGCCTGGGGTAAATACCGAGAAAAATTGTGATCACCAGTAAGGGTACCACTGTGAAAAGTTCGCGCTGATTAATATCTACCAGTTCTGTATACTTTTCATTCAATTTTCCAAAAAACACCCGTTGGAAGGCCCACAGGAAATAGGCTGCATTCAGCAAGATACCAATTGTTGAAATTATTACGATGGTGCGGAATACAGGGAAAGCACCGATGAAACACATGGCTTCGCTGACAAACCCAGACAAACCAGGTAAACCTAATCCTGCAAAAAATGCCAAGGCAACAATTCCGGTGTAAACCGGCATTTGTGCCGCCAGTCCGCCGAATCCCTCAATGTCGCGATGGTGCGCCTGGTCATAGATCACACCAACCAGAATAAAGAGCATGGCCGAGATGGTACCATGATTGAACATCTGAAATACCGCCCCATTGATACCGGCCTGTGCGGCCATCAAATTTGAGCCATTCGCAGCACCGCCGGCAATGACTGCCGCCATACCCAGCAAGAGGTAACCCATATGACTAATACTGGAATAGGCGACCATTTTCTTCAGGTCTTTTTGCGCCAGAGCACACATGGCACCCCACAACACATTGATCATACCCAGAACTGCAAAAGCACCGGCAAACCACCAGACTGCGTCCGGCAACATAGTGTAATTAATCCGCAGCATACCATAGACACCCAATTTTAACAGGATACCGGCCAGCACGACTGAAATAGCTGTGGGCGCCTCAACGTGGACCAACGGAAGCCAGGTGTGGAATGGAAAAACAGGTACTTTAATGGCAAAACCAATAAACAGTAACACCCAAATCACCTTGATGGCACTCATACCCCACCAGAGAACACCATCCAGGGCAAAAGGTGCCCGTTCCATCATGAGCAGCATATCAAATGTTTTTCCACATGCAAAATAGAGTGCCAGTAAGGCAATTAGTATGAGGACAGAGCCAAATAAGGTATACAGGAAAAATTTAATCGCCGCATATTCTCTTTGCGGTCCACCCCACATGCCAATCAGGAAATACATGGGCAATAACATTACTTCCCAGAAAACATAGAACAGGAAAAAATCCAGGGACAGGAATACGCCCATTATACCCGTATCTAGTAATAGAAATAACGCAAAATACCCTTTTACAGCGCGGTCGATTTTCCAGCTCACGAAGACGCCTAGAAAGGCTATTAATGCATTCAAGGCCACCATTGGCAAGCTGAGCCCATCCACGCCAAGAATGTAAGCGATGCCCAATGATGGGATCCACTCAGCACGTTCCATAAATTGAAATGCACCGTCGGTCGCGTCAAATGTCATCCACAGCATTACTGCAACAAGTAATTGGATCCCGGTTGCACCTGCTGCTATTTTTTTTATGAGGTCCTGCTGACCCCTGGGAACAAATCCAATAGCAATCATCCCGATGATTGGAATCCAGATAATCCAGCTTAAAATGTTATCCATTCGCGTTTCCTAATCGTTTCATTGTTAAAATGATTGAAAAATTAATATAATGACCACGCCAAACAGGGCAAACAGCATATAGTTTTGCAAACGGCCAGTTTGGACCTCTTTCAGTGATGACCCCGCTTTGCTAATGGATCTTCCTAACCCATCAACAATGGTTTGATCCAGCCCATCGTAGTCTGTGCGTCCGGTAAGGAATGAAAGCCACTTAGTCACATGGCCAAAGCCGTTAATGAAGTACTTGTCATACAAATCCCAGTCAATGAATGAGATCCGTTCCGCAAGGCGCAATAATGGCTGATAGAGGTATTTATCATAATTTTCATCAAAGAAATATTTGTTCAAGGATAGATTATAATATGGCGTGAGTTTTTCTGCCCAGGCGTCAGCTGATATCCGTTTCTTCAGGTAAACGGACCAGGAAAGGAAAATACCAAGCGCTGCTAACAGGACTGACAGGATCATCGTCGCTGTGTGGCTGTGATGCATCCCCTCCGCTATTTCATGGGCGCTAGGATTCCCAGGTACCATTGAATCTTTGGCCTTAACCAATTCCATGAACCAGCCATGGTCAGACAAGGGATTGAAATATGGCAGCGTATAGAATATGAAGATGCTGAGCGTACTCAGCAGGACCAGGGGAAAAGTCATTTCTTTGGGTGATTCATGAATATCATCATAAAGTTCCGGAAATTTGGGTTCATTGTGAAAGGTCATAAAAATCAGTCTAAACATGTAAAAAGCAGTGATCAGCGCGGCCCCAAAGCCAAAAATTGGTAACAGAAAATGCTGTGGATGATGGGCCCCAAATGCCAGTGTGCCTGCCAGGATCGCGTCTTTTGATAGAAAACCTGAGAATAAGGGTACACCGGATATTGCTAAGGCGGCTACTACCATGGTCCAATGGGTCACCGGCATTTTTGATTTTAAGCCGCCCATATTGCGCATATCCTGCGGATCGGTATCATGATCATGTTTTTTCTGCAGGGTGTGATGCATGGCATGGATCACACTGCCGGAACCATAGAAAAGGCACGCTTTAAACATAGCGTGTGTCACCAGGTGAAAAAATCCAGCGATGTAAGCACCCGTTCCCACGGCTAATATCATATATCCTAGCTGACTGACCGTGGAATAAGCCAATACCTTTTTAATATCGTTTTGCGTAATAGCAATTGTGGCCGCAAAAATAGCCGTGAACCCGCCAACATACGCAATGAACAGAAGTACCTCTGATGTAAATATTGGAAATAGCCGTACCGAGAGAAAGACCCCGGCTGCCACCATTGTTGCCGCGTGCATCAGGGCAGAAACCGGTGTGGGGCCTTCCATGGCATCCGGTAACCAGATGTGTAGTGGAAACTGAGCTGATTTCCCAATGGCACCTATGAAAAGACCAATGCCGGCCAGGGTGAGCAGTGTGCCGGCAATATCGCCCTGGGCCACGCCCTGAAAAATCTCTCCATAATTAAACGTACCCAGAGCAGTAAAGATCAGCATGACGCCGATAAATAATCCTATATCGCCGACCCGGTTTGTCAGGAAGGCTTTCTTGCCGGCATCAGCAGCGGAATCTTTTTCAAACCAGTGACCAATGAGCAAATAAGAACTGACACCGACAAGTTCCCAACAAATGTAAAGTGAAAAAAGGTTATTGGCCAGGACAATGCCGTTCATACTAAAGGTGAACAAGCCCAGATAGGCATAATATCTTGAATACCTTATATCCCCTTCCATGTATTTGATTGAAAATACATGGGTCATTGTGGAGATAAGGGCTACAACCAGTAACATCACTATCGTGATATTATCGATCAGGAAACCCATCTCAATTCGGAAAGCACCCAGATCCATCCAGTCAATTGAAGCTTCATGGCTAAATCCGGGGTCATGGGAAAGCAGCATACTGCCAAACATAGCCAGTGATAAGACTAAGGTGATGAGGACTGAACCTATTGCTACCCAGTCACCTTGTCGTGGCAAACGCTTACCGGCTAAGATCAAAATAATGAATGACAATAGCGGTAAAAACAGGATCGCCAGCGCGTAATTGATCAACATATCACCGGTCACAATTTTAACTGCTGCGCTTCATCAATATTCACCGTCTGCAAATTATTGAATATGTTTATAATAATAGCGAGGGCAACAGCTGCTTCTGCTGCGGCCATAATGATCACGAAAAGAGCAAAAACTTGTCCAGATAGGTTCATGCCCCCAAAACGGGCAAAGGCGATAAAATTGATATTCGCCGAGTTCAATATCAGTTCAATGCCCATCAAAACGGCAATACCGTTACGCCGGGTAATTACGCCGTATAGACCTAGAGAAAAAAGGATGGCACTGATAAATAAATACGTTTGCAGACTATCCATCAATCCACACTTCTCGAAAGCATAGCAGCGCCAATCAACGCACCCAACAGTAGTAAGGACGCAACTTCAAAGGGCAGTAGGTATTCCATCATCAACAGCATACCGATACCATCGGCGGTTTGGGCTGGTTCAAGGGCCGTTTTTTCCAGCCACGGTGTTCGGCCAATCATAACCACCAGAAAACTTAAAACGCTTAAAGCAACTAAAACACCAGCACCACGCTGTAGACTGGTGTGGGAGATATTCACCGAAGTTATTTTGTTGGTCAGCATGATACCAAAAATCAACAAGACCAGGATGCCGCCAATGTAGATCACGATCTGGACGCCAGCCATAAAATCCGCCCACATAAATATGTACAGACCGGCCACACCAAATAAGGTGAACAATAATGCAATGGCGGAATAGAGCAACTGCTTACCCTGCACTACCATAAAGGCAGAACCGAGCGTGATCGCTACGATCAAGCCAAAGGCAAGATCTTCCAATTAGTCCGTCACCTCTTGTGTTTCAGTCGTTGCGTTCGTAACGTCTTCATCGGAAACTTTTTTTGCGAAGCGATAGATCAGATCGTTACGATCGTACTCAGAAAACTCATAATCAATATCGTGCTTTTCTGCGTTGGGGCCACCGGTCATATAAATACACTCTTCTGGACAAGGGTACACACAAAGGTTGCAATAGCAGCACTCTGTCATATCAATATCAAACCGGGTAACGACCAACGCCTTTTTCGTCCCAAAGGAGGTGATTCCCTTGTGCCGGATATTTGGTATATCTGCACCTCTATTAAGTACCTTCACTGTATCAATCTTGATGCAATCTACCGGACAGACACGCTCACATTTTAGGCAACCAATACAATCATCTATGTCCACGTGCAGACGGGACCTGATAACATTGTATTTATTATGGTCAAACCCGATATCACGTTCTGGGCGGGGCCAACGCTCTTCTGGGTATTGCAAGGTTACGTTGTCACGGCGAATGGCCACCATATGGCGCCAGGTAACACCCATGCCAGTCAGCAGGGTAGTGACCGTTTCCCAAATAGTTGCTAAATATTTAATCATAGTTCTATCCTAAAGTTAAATACCAAATACCAACACCAAAGATGTTCACTAATGCGATCGGAGTAAACCCTTTCCAGCAAGCACTCATTAGCTGATCCACCCGTAATCTTGGAAATGTCCAGCGAAACCAAATCATCACGAATATCAAAAACATGGTCTTACTCATGAACCACCACAAGCCCCAGGCAGGACTATTGAAAATCCCAGGTATGGGACTTTGCCATCCACCGAGAAACGCAGTTGCAGCTACACCAGCTACCACAAACATATTTGCATACTCACTTAAAAAAAAGAATGCATAGCGCATGCCTGAGTATTCCGTAAATGCACCAGCCACTAGTTCTGATTCTGCTTCCGGTATATCGAAAGGTGTCCGATTACATTCAGCTACTCCGCTAATAAAAAAAATAAAAAAAGCTACAAACGTAAAGGGATTGTTAAATATTAACCAGTTGGGTAAAAACCCCCAGATGAAACCGCTCTGGTATTGTATAATGCCCTGCATACTCATTGTACTGGTCAGCATGATCACCGCAATTATTGATAGTGCAGCAGGAATTTCATAACTAATAATTTGCGCGGCCGAGCGCATGGCACCATACAGGGACCACTTATTATTTGAACTCCACCCTGCCATAATCAAACCAATCACTCCCAGGGAACTGACTGCCAAAATGTAAAAAACGCCAATATTCATGTCTGCAATGATCAAAGTCTGGCTGAATGGCAGTGCTGAAAAAGCAATAAATGCACCAATAAAAACAATGAAAGGTGCCAGGATAAAGAGCTTTTTATCGGCTGAGGCCGGAATGATATCTTCTTTTAAAATCAATTTTAATGCATCAGCAACTGGTTGCAGTAATCCCCATCGCCAAGCATGAAGTCCCACACCTTGACCCATCGGTCCTACTTTATCCTGCATAAATGAAGAAATCTTCAATTCACCATAAATAACTACCAAAGCATACACCGCAATAAATAAAAAGACAGGGACAGCACAAATAAGAACAGCCAATAGAAAAGTAAGGCCAGGCCATGTAGCGCTTATTGGGAACCAATCAATTAATTGATCTACAGTCATCGATCTATTTCTCCCAGAACAATATCGAGACTGCCTAATACTGCGATCACATCTGATAGCATCCATCCGCGGGATATTTCATTTAATACACTGAGCGCTGTAAATGCTGGCGAGCGCATTTTTAGGCGGTATGGCTGCGGCGAACCATCACTAATAATATAATACCCCAAATCACCTCGTGGACTTTCAGTGCGTCGGTAGATAGAACCTTTTGGCGGACGAATTTTTTTCGGAAGCGCCTGATGAACATCGCCATTAGCAGGTATATCTTTTAATGCCTGCCGAAGAATTTTTGTACTTTCTATCATTTCTAGTACGCGAACATAAAAGCGATCCCAACAGTCACCCTTGGTACCTACCAGGCCTTGCCCTACCGGTACGTCAAAATCAAAGCGTTCATAGATCGAGTACGGTTCGTCCTTGCGAATGTCCCATTTAACTCCCGAGCCACGAAGATTTGGACCGCTCACACCAAAACTGATTGCCACTTCCGGCAGGAGAACACCTACATCGGCCGTACGTTCAATAAAAATTTTATTATAGGTAAGAATATCATTGTATTCTTGGACTTTTGGCTCAAAATAATCCAAAAAATTATATACTGTTTCAACGAAACCAACGGGCAGGTCATGGGATACGCCGCCAATCCACATGTAGTTATAAAGGAGCCTTGCGCCGCAGGTTAGTTCAAAAATATCCAGAATACGCTCACGATCGCGAAACATGTATAAAAACGGTGTAAAAGCCCCCACGTCCAGACCGTATGTTCCTAGTGCCAGGAGATGACTGGCGATGCGATTCAGTTCGGCCATGATAACACGGATGTATTCTACCCGTTCTGGTACCTTGATTTCCATCAATTCTTCCATGGCAACCACGTAACCAAAATTATTGTTCATCGACGCGATATAGTCGCACCGGTCGGTGTATGGAATTACTTGTTCATAGGTTGAGTTCTCACAATGTTTCTCAAAGCAGCGATGCAGATAACCAATGATCGGGGTGATATCAGAAACAATTTCTCCATCGGTTACCACCTTCAGCCTCAGTACACCGTGCGTACTAGGATGCTGGGGCCCAATATTCAGGACCATCTGGTCGCCTTGTACTACTCCCATCCTTCTTTCACTTTCGGTACCACAATACCGTGGTATGTTTCCTGGACCTCATAATCCTTGCGCAATGGCCAACCTTCCCAGTCGTCAGGCAGCAGGATACGGCGTAGATCACGGTGACCTTCAAATTCAATGCCAAACATATCGTACGTTTCCCGTTCGAACCAATCGCCGATATGCCAAACCGTTTCCACTGAAGGCACCTTTGGATTGTTGCGTGCACACGCGATCCTGATCTCAACAGCGTGACGATGGGTCATGGAATGCAGGTTATACCGAACTTCCAGCTCAGATTCTTCGCCCAGATCCACTCCAGTAACACACTGCAGCGAATCAAATAAACAGGCTGGATCATCGCGCAAATATTGGGCAACATCAAACCACTTTGCCGGTTGCAATTGTATATGCGTTTCTGATGATGATTCTTCATCAACGGTTCCAGGGAATTGGCTGGCAATAATTCCAGCAATTTTTTGATTAAGAGATAGAGGCGCCGGTTTTGATTCTGTAGCGGATTCCTCAGATTTATCTTCAGAACTTGGTTCAGCAGAAGTTTTTGCTGCTTCGCGCTTGGCTTTTACGAGGGCGGCCTTGGCCTTGGAACGGGTGACGCGATCTTCAATATTGTTCACCGCATCCATATCCCCCTGCAGCGCTTTTTCAACAGCTTCTTGTATCAGCTGTTCTTGATTATCTGTCATGCAGTCTTCCGGGTAAGCGGTCGTTCACTCTGTATCTTTTCCTGTAGTTTTAACAGGCCTTCAATTAATGATTCGGGACGGGGCGGACAGCCAGGGATGTATACATCAACTGGAACAACCAGATCCACACCTTTTAACACATGGTAGCCATGCTGCCAGTAGGGACCACCGCTCGTGGCACAACTACCCATGGAAATAACGTATTTTGGATTGGCCATCTGCTCATACAATTTTTTGACCCGCAAAGCCATTTTCAAGGTTACCGTGCCGGCTACGATCATTACATCGGCCTGGCGGGGCGATGATCTGGGAATCATACCAATCCGCATCAGGTCATGGCGGCTGGCAGCCGTGGCCATCATTTCAATCGCACAGCATGCTAATCCAAATTGAAAAAACCATGGCGATGTTGATCTAGCCCAGCCCAATAGCTTATCCAAGGAGGCGATGACTACATTATCATGAAATTTATTTTCAAATACTCCCAATTGTTTCTCCTTCCGGTTGCGGCACTTTTCTACGGTAACGGCCACGACCATATTTAACGTTGTATTTCACCCAGTCGAGATCACCTTTTTTCCAGACGTAGGCTAACCCGACAAGCAACACAACGAGAAAAATTCCCATTTCTACAAATGCCAATAGACCCAAATCCTTGAATACCATCGCCCAGGGGAAAAGAAAAACCACTTCCACATCAAAAATCAAAAATATCAGCGCAATAATGTAAAACCGAATATTGAATTGCACCCAGGCGGAACCTTCCGGCTCTTCACCGCATTCGTAATTAGCTAGTTTATCCGGAGTTTTTTGGCTGGGCGCTACAAGTTTTTGAATCAATAAGGGTACATATACCAAAACAATGCCCAGCAGTGCAAAAATCAGAACGGTTCCAAAGTCTCGATACATTAATCTAATAGCTCAAAGTAAGCAATGAATTTAGCGGAATGCTTTTTCGGTAGTCAAGCCAAAGTTACCCGTAATTTCCTTCTGTAAAGCGATTGGCAACATTCCAGCCAATAGCCTAAATTAAGAGACCATGTCTTGGATAAATTCTAGTATCGTTTCCATGCTCCGCATACTGCCGCGCTGGTCTATTCACCCTTTTGCAAAAACATACGTCGCTGGTGAGTCTGTGGAAGAAACAGTGCTAGTGGTTAAAAAGGTAAATGACCTCGGTTTTACGTGTACACTGGATATACTGGGAGAACACGTTCAATCTGCCACAGAAGCGGAAAATATTACCCGGGAATACTGTGACCTGTATGATGTAATTGCCAGTGAGAATCTGGATTGCAATATTTCCATAAAACTGACTCATATCGGTCTTTCGCTGGATGAAACTATTGCAGTTAATAATCTAGAACGAATACTTAAGCAAGTAAAAAAACATAATAATTTCTTACGGATTGATATGGAGAATTCGTCTTATACGCAGGATACGATCAACCTGTATCAGGATTATGTCTCTGATTACCCAAATATGGGGATCGTTCTGCAAGCTTACCTGAAACGGTCTTTGGAAGATGTCCGCACATTAAACGGGCCTGGCTTCAACACCAGGGTGTGCAAAGGGATTTACGATGAACCGGAAACCATAGCCTTTAAAGACAGGGCTGCGATACAGGATAATTATTTTCATATCACTAAAGAAATTATTTCAGGTAACGGTTTTGCTGCCATAGCTACTCATGATATTCCATTAATTGATCGCATCGAAGACTGGATCGAATCTACCCAGGTCCCATCTGATCGGTTTGAATTTCAGGTATTATACGGTGTGCCAATGGGTGGGCGTCTGGAACGTTTACTGGATAAGGGTTACACCGTTAGACAATATGTACCTTTCGGTCCAGAATGGTTTGACTACTCTCTACGCCGATTAAAAGAAAACCCCAAAATTATGTCTTATGTTTTAGGTAACTTGTTCAAACGATGAATTCTTTAGAAGAAATAAAAAAGATCTTCCAATTGGAGACCATCGCTGTGGTGGGGATGAGTCCTAAGCCTGAGCGGCCCAGTCATTATGTGGCGATGTACTTGGAAGAGCATGGTTATAACATTATTCCTGTTAATCCCGGCCATAATGAAATTGCCGGCATGAAGTCCTACCCTTCTTTACTGGACATTCCACAAACAATAGATGTGGTAGATGTCTTTCGCCGTTCAGAATACGTTCTGCCAATAGCAGAAAGCGCAGTTACGGTCGGCGCGAAGGCCCTGTGGCTGCAGGACGGGGTGATCAACGAAGATGGGGCCGCGTTAGCGGAAAAGGCCGGTTTGCTGGTGGTGATGAACGATTGCATGCTCCGACGACACCGGCAAATGTAAACTTATTTAATTTGAACTTCCGTCGGGATCCTAACCCGATGGGTGGATATTTATTTATCTATAGGCAATTTAGGGCGAAAGACGTTTTTCCCTTCAAACTGTTTTGTCCCATTGACGTAGCTGTAATATTTTCTGCACTCGCAGGAAAGATATTCAATATCGATGGGTTGAAATGCTCGTTTGGCTTCTGGCCAGTATTCTTTTTGCAGCGCGATCATTCGGTCGCATGTTTTCTGATGATCGTCTAAGTCAAAATGTGTCTGAAGTCGATCTAGGTAAGCAACAGCACCAATGCCTGTGGGAACATGGCTTCCAGGATCAATTATATCTGGGCGAAACCAGGCCAAATCAATGATGGCCATAAAAATAGGGAAGTCGTTTTGCATTCTAAATAGAGCGTTCACCGCATTGGTAGCTTTGATCACATCACGTTGAGCTCCGGTGATAGTCTCAGTTAATGATTCTTTGATTTCTCCAAAAAGTATAGTGGCTGCATCGAACCGTGAGTATTGTATCCCTTCCCAATTCACCGGTTCAACAGGGTAAGCCGTAACATTACACCAAGGCTCAAGAGTTTCCAGTTTTTCACGTAATTCTTTGGGCTTGGAAAGAATTTTTATCGATAATTTGTCTAGAGTCTCTTGCCTATTGCACCAGCGAGCGAAAAACAGGGCATGAATCAAAGCAGATAGATCTTTATCTAAGCTTCTGGCGAAACGCAGGATAGCCTTGCTGCCGCGGTCGTCTTCGCGAAATACATTCAAGAATCGTCCCTTTTGAAAAATAGGGTCATCAGTCCATGGTTTAGGAGAACCCATTCCTCTTTCTAACCGAATATTTTCTCGTTCCCGGCAAAAATAAAAAAAAGCGGATACAGGGTCATCCAGCACTAATCCATCAAGTGCTGTGGCATAAGGATTGTGAAATTCATTCATTTAAGTAGCAATTATAAAACAACAAGCCAATTTATAATAGAAGAGATGTCGGGCTCATAACCCGAAGGG
>SCKQ01000053.1 GCA_004124535.1 Fidelibacterota bacterium | reverse complement strand
CTTCTTTACATCCAGCTCTTCCAAGACCTCTTGTTTTTCCTGGTTAGGTACGGTGAGCAGGGAAACAGCACGATCCGCCAAACGGGAGGGTTTCTGGATATTGGAAAGCATTCCGGAATGTTCCTCGGTTAGGTTTGGCGCTACCTGGATGAGTTCCGTGAAGGTATTCCTGAGATTTTTGGCTAGTGCGTCCAGTTCCAGGTCATCGCCGATGGGTTTATCCTTGACCCGGTCAACAACTGCCGTGTAGTAAGGTTCGGCATCTCCAAAACTGAGAAGTTTGACCCGTTCTACGCCCTGGACAATAGCTGATTTGCTATTGTCTGGCATATCAAAAACTTTCAGCACAACACCAAGGGTGCCATATGCATAAAGGTCTTCCGGTTTGGGATCTTCAATGGAGCCATCCTCCTGGGCGACAACTACAATGTGTTTATCACCTGGACCCAGATCTTCAATAAGTTTCAGAGATTTTTTCCGACCGATATAGATCGGGATAACCTGTTGCGGAAAAAGTACCGTATTGCGCAACGGCATTACCGGATAATCACGGTCATCGGCAGGCGGTGTTGATTCTAATTCTTTGTCAAATCTTTCAGGCATAACAATTCCTCAATGAATTTTCACCTATTCGAGGCAAATAACGTACCATAAATATTAATATGTATATCTGTCATGTTTTTCAAGTTTTTTCCCAGATTATTTGCCATAAATACGTTCTTTTTAAGATTTTTTACCAATTTCATCATACCGCAATGATTTTATGAAACGCGAAAACTCCTCTAATCTACCTGTGATCACGGTATTTGGTCCCGTCAATTTGAAATAATACAAACCATCTGGTGTATTCGCGATGGCAGCCAAAAGACGGTAATTTAGCTTTGGCTGGGCAGCACCGGGAAATGCCATCGTATTTGTGTAGGTCCCCAGTATACTTATAATATTGACCTGCATTCCGTTGATAACCTCGGCCCGTATGTTTACTTCAGAATCTGATAATGAATAACCGAATTGACTGGACCACCTTGCCAGGTTATTATCTATTGTTCCCCCAATATTTTTAAATATTGCCAGGGTGGCATCATCTGCCGGTGCACCCAGACGAAATTGCATTAAGCGCATGGAACTGGAAGGCCTAACAGCCGACCAGTTATCCGGTACATTGGCTGATAGATTTCCGATTCTGGTACTATTCGGGGTGACCTCATTTTTGATCACGGTCTTTTTTTCTTCTGCGGTGCCAGGTTCTGGCTGGCCGCGTGACACCAATTGTACCAGGATTACCCCAGCAACGAGAGTCATGATAACAACAGTATTTCTGCTATTCATCTTTATAGTTACACAGCGGCATGTACCTGCCTAGCTTGTTCATCAGCGTGGTATGAACTCCGTACCAGAGCCCCTGCTTCCACTACTGAAAATCCTAATTCCAAACCGATACATTTATAATCTTCAAATTCCTGATCAGTAACATATCTTTCTACTGGCAGGTGATCACCAGTCGGTTGTAAATATTGCCCGATTGTAAATATTGAAACACCTGTATCAACCACTTGTTTCATTGTTTCCATTACTTCTGTAGTCGATTCCCCCAGACCGACCATCATCCCGGTCTTTGTCTGAAATCCATTTTTTACTGAAAATTTCAGTACATCCAGGCTACGCTGCCAATTGGCCTGACTGCGAACCTGTTTACTGATCCTTTCAACACATTCGACATTATGGCTGAATATCTCAGGTGCTGCTGCAAAAACTTTTAATAGTGCTGGCTGATATCCTTTGAAATCCGGTGTTAATACTTCCACTGTACAATCAGGAACATGATGGTGAACTTGGCGAATTGTAGCCGCCCAGATTGCCGCACCATAGTCGTTTTTGATGTCGTCCCGATCCACTGATGTGATCACCACATGGCGCAGATCCATTTTCTTCACCGCCAAGGCAGTTCGTACCGGTTCCAGCGGATCATCAAAAGTCGGCTTCCCAGTTTTCACAGAACAGAATCCGCAAGCCCTGGTGCACACATCTCCCAGAATCATGATGGTCGCCGTACCTCGATTCCAGCATTCATAGATATTGGGACAACGGGCTTCTTCACAAACTGTATGTAGATTATTTGTTTTGACGACCTGATCTACGAAACGGTATCCCCTACCCATCTGCAGCCGGATCTTTGGTTTATAGGGATTCTTTAATGCTGTTGTCACTTCGGTTATACCTTCTGGAATAAATAGATCATGTATTTACGGTATTTTCTAAACTCTTGACTCTTCACTAAATCCAGTTGATCCATTTTACTGGATATGTTCTTTCCAAATAGTGATTTCATCAATCGGTATGTGAGCGGTTTTTTGCGTTGCAATGAAACCTGAGCATATTCCGCTGTAGGCAGGATAAATCGCTCGATAAAATGATGGGCCGCGTCCAAAGTAGGCATGGTATTCTCAGTTTGATCATATTCTTTCAATAATTTGAAACCTGCTGTTTCAGCAGCCTCCAGATACGCTTTCATCAGGTGGGACGATTTTAAATGGGGACTACCTCTGTCATCACGAAAATAGACAAAATAATCGGCTGCCAGTAAATACCCACCAACTCGTAATGCCCGTCTTGCTGAGGTGAATCCCTGTTCAATCTTAATATAACAGGCACTCTCACTTTCTAGGATGAGGTCATAGGTGCGATCTGCTTTAAAATTCTCAAATTTTGATTTGAAGAACTCCAATGCGCCGTTAAATATTTTTTTGATCACTTCCTCCTGATAAGGATCAGGGGACAGCACATCTATATCGAAGCCACGCTCCTGTAAATATGCTGCATTGCCACCCACGCCGCAGCCCACGTCCAGAATAGATCGCACATCGTCCGGTATGAATGAGGTTAAATGTTCGATATAGCGCCCCTGGGCCTCAGCAATATCATCAATGGATAATGAATCCGCATTGACTTTTTCCGGTTCGTCCCAGAAACCATAATGCAGATAGGGTGATCGGATCGTTTCCGCATACAGTTTTAATACGTGGTCAATTGCCATTAAAAGAGTCGCTCCAGATCTACGGTTTCCAGTTCTTTTCGCACAGTATCGATGAACTGACTGCCGCCGGCACCATCAATGATTCGATGATCAAAACCCAGGGTGAGTATCATCATGCTACGGATACCGATCGTGTCCCCGGCTTCTGTTTCGATAACAACCGGTCGTTTTTTTATTGCGCCCACACCAAGGATACCCACATTTGGCTGATTGATAATAGGCGTACCCATGGTTACGTTAAATACACCGAAATTTGAAATGGAGAATGTGGATCCCTGCAACTCATCAGGACTTAGCTTTTTATCCCGTGTTCTTACCGTTATATCCCGGACACGGCGGCATAAACCAAGAAAATTAGCCTCTTCGCATTTTTCAATCACCGGTACCATCAACCCATTCTCTATTGAAACAGCCATACCAATATTTATATTTTTCTTGTGCACAATATTACCGCCCTCTAGCGAACAATTCATCAATGGGAATCGCTGAATTGCTTTTACCGCAGCAGTTACAATAAATGGAGTATAGGTCAGGCTAAAACCTTCTCTACTGGAAAACGATTCTTCTTTCGCCGTTACATAATCTACAATCGTTGTCATATCGACTTCAGTCATCACATGAACATGAGCAGCAGTATCTAGACTGGAACGCATATGGTCTGCTATCTTCTTGCGCATGTATTCCATCTCTTCAATATTATCGGACATGCTTAGTTTAGATGACGTCACGGGCTCACTGCGATCATCCAGATAAGCCAGTAAATCTTTTTTGGTAACACGACCACCCCTACCTGTGCCTTGAACCGTATCCAGTTCTGTCATAGGTACGTTTTTCTCATTGGCAATTTTCATAACCACTGGCGTGAAAAATGACTTTCTTTTACCAGCCAACTTTTTTGCAGTAGATTTTCGTACCGGCTTTTCCATTTGGAGTGCTTCAGCTTCCTTTGGTACAATAGGTTCAGGTTGATCTTGAACTGGTGTCTCTATTGCAGCTTCTGTATCGGTATTTATTCTGCCGATCACTTTACCCACATCAACCACATCGTTTGGTTCGGCCAGTATTTCAACCAAGGTACCGGACACCGATGCTGGGATTTCGGAGTCGACCTTGTCAGTTCCGATCTCCAGGAATATCTCGTCTTTTTCCACATTATCACCAATTTTCTTACGCCACTCAATTATCGTTCCCTCCGTGATGGATTCTCCCATTTTGGGCATTATAATATCTACTAACATCAATACTCCAATAGTTCGATTAATGCTTCTTCAATATCACTTACCTGTGGTAACACACCCGCTTCCAGATACATGTTATAGGGCACCGGACTGTCTTTAGATGCAACTCTGCGAATGGGACCATCCAGCATTTCAAAACAACGATCACTAATCAACGCAGATATTTCAGCTCCAGGCCCATTGGTTAGATTATCTTCGTACACTACCAGGGCTTTACCCGTCTTTTGAATAGATTTGTTTATCGTTGAAAAATCCAGTGGATTCAATGTACGTAAATCAATTATCTCTACAACACCATCATCAAGGGAAAGGGAATTTACTGCATCAATGGATTGCTGAACCATTGCACCCCAAGTGATTATAGAGATATCTGTACCTTCTTTTACTAAATTGGCTTCACCAAATGGCAATAAATAATTTTCATCAGGTTCTGGACTTACCGCATAACCCTGGCGATAGATACCTTTGTGCTCCATAAATATCACTGGATCGTCCATCCGACAGGCCATCTTTAATAGCCCCTTCGCATCTGCCGCGTTGGATGGATAAGCAATGTAAATCCCGGGCATATGGATAAAATAACCATCAATTGATTGGCTATGGCATAAACCCCCATGAATGTAACCACCAACTGGAACGCGGATGACGGCAGGGCATGACCAGGCATTGTTAGAACGGTACCGTATTGTAGCTAATTCATTGCGGATTTGCATCATTGCGGTCCAGATATAATCTCCAAACTGTATTTCCACTACCGGCTTATACCCAGCAGTTGCTAAACCGATTGCTGACCCAACTATTGAAGATTCGGCTAAAGGACCGTTAAATACACGGTCATGCCCGTATTTATCTGTTAATCCTTTTGTAGCGGTAAATACTCCCCCTTTAGGATCAGCAATATCCTGTCCATAAATAATCATTTTATCATTTCGCTCCATTTCTTCTGCAAGAGCGTGATTTATCGCGTCAACAATTACAATCTTTTCATTGATCGTTTTCATTGTTAGGCTACCATCAGGAAGTTTGCCACTGTAAACATGATCAGTAGCTGTGGATGATTCAGGATGATCTTGCGCTTCCGCCCAATCAGCATCCTGGTCCACTTGGTCTTTAAGCTTAATTTCTATCTTTTCAAATTCTTCCTTTTTGATGACCTTGTTGGCAATACACTCATCTCTAAATTTCAGAATTGGATCATTTTTTTCCATTTCTTCTATTTCATCTTTCGTACGGTATTTTAAATGATCATCCGATGATGAGTGTGGTTTTAATCGATCCACATGGGAAACTATAACTGCAGGTCCTTTCCCTTTCCGCGCTCTATCTACAGCCTTTTTAAACGCCAGGTGTGTCTCAAAATAATCAGAACCATCCACATCGAATCGCCCAAGATTCTGGTAGCCGGATACCATTGAAAAGACAGACCCGCCAGAGGTTTGTTCTGAAATATGTACACTGATGGCATATTCGTTATCCTGAATGTGAAATATGACCGGTAATTTTTCCCTGCTGGCCCAATTGAGTGCTTCATGAAAATCACCCTGGCTTGTTGTCCCTTCTCCCGATGAAACATATACCACTTCTTTTTCCTTATTTAGCTTACAGGCCATGCCACAGCCAACTGCTTGCAAATACTGGGTTCCAGTAGGACTAGATTGTGTTACAATATTCAGTTCACGTTTGCCAAAGTGATGCGGCATTTGCCGACCTCCAGAAGAAGGATCATCTGCTTTTGCAAAGAAGGCCAGTAGTTGATCCTTTGCTGTCATACCCAATCCAGTAGTAAACGCACCATCACGATAATAAGGATAGAACCAATCTTTACCAGGTTTTAACGTATGTGCGGCAGCTGTCTGTGCCGCTTCATGACCAGAACAGGCCGTATGAAAGAACCCTTTTCCCTGCCGCAAAAGGATCATCATTTTTTCATCCAACTTGCGTGCCAAAACCATATTCTCATAGACATGGATCAGGTCCTTTTTTTGAAATCCATATAGGCGGGCCATCTTTATCCAATCATTGATTCAGCAGTCTGAAACTGGTTCATAAATTTTTCAATAAGCACCTGCTTTACTGAATCGACTGTTACCTCATCAGTTAAAAGCCTAGCCATACTGGTTACCCCGTATTCAAATATTCCACATGGTATAATGCCGCTGTAATAGGTCAGGTCAGGTGTTACATTCAGTGCAAAACCATGCATTGTTATCCACCGAGTCACACGCACACCTAAAGCTGCGATTTTTTCATCACCAACCCAAACACCCGTTAATCCATCTTTCCGCTCTGCTGTAATCTCATATTCAGCCAGCGTGTCAATGATGAGCTGTTCCAGACTTCGCATGTACCCGCTAATACTTTTTTTATAATTATGCAAATCCAAAATAGGATACCCAACCAATTGTCCCGGACCATGAAAGGTTACATCCCCGCCTCGTTCAATACGGTAAGTTTTCACCTCCCTAGGTGTGTGCTGCAGAATATGATTTTCATCCGCACTTTTCCCTAGGGTATAAACCGGTTCATGCTCTACCAGAATCAATGTATCGTTTATTTGACCGTTCCGTCTCTTTTCCACCAATTCTTTTTGCAGGTCCCAGACTTCTTTATAAGGTCTAGCACCGAGATCCAGGATGTCTATTTTTCTCATCGCTATATTATCTGGTTCCGTGATCATTGATGAATCGCCCTACCAAAAGCATCCAGGGCCGCTTCCATAATGGCTTCTGATAGCGTTGGGTGAGCATGTACGGTTCTAGCCAGGTCCTGCCAAGTGGCTTCAAGTCCTTTTGCCATGGCTAATTCTGCGATCAGTTCTGTAGCTTCAGCACCGATAATATGACAGCCCAGTAATTCGCCATATTTAGCATCAAAAACGATCTTTACAAAACCAGCCATGTAACCCATAGCCATGGCCTTGCCACTGGAGCGGAAATTGAATTTCCCAACCTTTACATCATGTCCTGCATCCCGCGCTTGAGCCTCTGTTAAGCCCAGTGAAGCCACTTGCGGCTGACAATAAGTACAGGCAGGTATGTTGCTGTAATCAACCGGAAACGTAGGATGACCTGCAATTTTTTCTGCTGCTACATGTCCCTGGGCAGAAGCTACATGGGCCAACCATGGCGGACCAGTGACATCACCGATGGCAAAAATATTCGGAACAGTCGTTTGTCCATAATCATCAATCAACACCGCACCTTTTTCTGTCTTGATACCAATTTTTTCAAGACCTAGATCTTCAGTATTTCCCGTAATACCCACAGCTAAAAGTGCTACACTGCCTTCTATTAATTCTTTTTTGTTACCGTGCTTAATATGGACCTTTACCTTGGTCTTTAAAGTTTCAATCCTTTCTACCGTTGTACTGGTGTGTACTGCTATACCAATTTTTATAAAATTCTCCTCTAATTCCTTGGAAACTTCTTCATCCTCCATTGGTAGAACTCGATCCATCATTTCCAGCAACGTTACTTTGGTACCATAACTGTTATAAAAATATGCGAATTCTGCACCGATAGCTCCCGCACCTACAATAACCATTTCTTCTGGTGGCTGGTTAAGGATCATCGCTTCCTTTGAACTGATCACCTGTTTGTCATCAAAATCCATGCCCGGATAAACCTTTGGTCTGCCACCAGTAGCAATAATGAAATGTTTCGCCTGCACCGCAACCCATTTCCTACCATTTTTTACTTCAATTTTATTCTTCGCAATAAACGACCCTCTGCCAATTATATGGGTAATATTGTTTTTCTTCATCAAAAAATCAATCCCCTTGGAGAGCCGTTCGGAGATCTGTCGGCTACGTCTAATTGTTTTTGCAAAATCTACCTTGTAAGAAGGGATGTTGATTCCAAAGTTTTTCGCATTCTTCACGGTATCCAACACCTCCGCATTCTTCAGTAATGCTTTCGTGGGAATACAACCCCAATTCAGGCAAATACCCCCGAGCTTGTCTTGATCAATTATAGCTGTCGTTAAACCAAGCTGTGCCGCACGAATCGCAGCCACGTAACCGCCAGGGCCCCCACCCAATATTGCCAGATCATATTGTTTCATTGTCTCGCTCCACTTTGGCTACACGTAAAAAATAATTTTTATACCAATCGGCCATACCCTTCTCTTGTGCATCCTGGTGTTCCAGATTGTTTTTCCAATTTGTTATTGACGCTTTATCTATTCAGTAACATACTGTAATTCCAAACCCGTCCTTCTCCCTAACAGATTCCATGCCAATATAACCAGGTTGATCGCAAACTATCTTTTCCAGTCCTTCGCTCATTTCAGCGTAACCATCATTGGGATCATTTACACGCATTGTGGTGAAAATAACGGCATAATAGGGTGGCTCCGGTATAAGTGTAAAACTCATTATACCATATATAGGAATATTAATTTTTTCTTTGCCAATGGATTGCTCAAATATTAGGTCTGTTTATTAAATACATAAATTCATTCCTGGTCCGTACTGATTCACGAAACCTGCCCAGCATGGTAGACGTAGTGGCCAAACTGTTCTGTTTTTCCACACCACGCATTTGCATGCACATATGCCGACCTTCCATTACAACTGCCACACCATTGGGTTTCAGAACATCCTGAATTGCATCTGCGACCTGATGGGTGAGACGTTCCTGAACCTGGAGGCGGCGCGCATACATATCAATGATCCGCGGTATCTTTGATAACCCGATCACCTTTTCATTGGGGATATACCCTACATGTACCTTGCCGAAAAAGGGTAGCAAATGGTGTTCGCAAAGACTAAAAAATTCCACATCTCTAACAACGATCATGTCTTTGGATGCTTCATGAAAAATAGCGTTATTTACTGTATCATCCAGATCCTGATTATAACCACGGGAAAAATATACCCAGGACTTGGCCACCCGTGCTGGTGTTTTGAGCAATCCTTCCCTTGTTGGATCTTCGCCTACTTCCTCCAGCAGTTTTCCGATCAATTTTATAATTTTTTTGCTATTATCAGTGTTCATTTCAGTTCTCCATTACTAATTTGTTACATTAACATCATTATAACCCTCCATGGGGTCCAATTCTAAATAATTTGATAAATAGTGGACCGCTAAATAAACCGGACCCGTATCCAGTAAAGCAACTACAAGCTTGAATACATAGCCAGAACCTATAAAGGTCAATAGTTGTGGTATGATCGGCCTTCCTTCCTCAACGGGCAATGCACCAGCAAAATAATGTGTAATTAAAATAACGGCTACGGTATCAACCATTTGACTGACCAGCGTTGAACCATTATTCCGGAGCCATAGATGTTTACCTTTGGTAAGTCTTTTCCAGAAATGAAACATGTAAACATCCGTAAACTGTGCCGTAATATATGCGATCATGGAAGCTGTCACCGCTCCAAAAGTTAGGGAACGAATATAAAAGAATTCAGGCGCATCAGATCCCGGCAACACCCCACCCAGCCACAGGATAAACACTACCCAAAAATTCAGTAAGACGCCAACCCATACCACAAACTGCGCTCGTTTTTTTCCGTACAATTCACTTATCAGGTCCGTGCATAGGAAAGTAACTGGATAAGGCAGGACGCCTACTGCCACAGAAAATGTCGTTTCCCCAATAGTGAACAGATTGATAAAACGGGAAATACCCAAGATATTCAACATTGCCAGCGTTCCCAGAAATATACCTGCCAAAATTAAGAAGACTCTTTCCCGGCGTTTGGCTATCTCTGAATTCCTGGATTCCCAATATTCGGTCATGGTGTAATTTATCCATAATAGTCGGTAAAGATAGTAGGGGTCTCATGTAATCTAATGCGGTGTAGTGCAACATGGGTGAGCCGGGGTTTTATCTGGTCCCAGATAAATTTTACCAGATTTTCCGTACTCGGCTGCTTATCCTTGAACCATTCCACATCTTTGTCAAACTGACTGTGATCAAGTATATCGATTACATATTTTTGGACAATAACCATTAACTCACTAAGATCCACAATAAACCCAGTCTCAGGACTCACAGCAGCGGTTACCATTACTTCTAGGGTATAATTATGACCATGAACTTTCGAATCTGGCCCGAATACTTCCCAGTTTTTTTCTGCACTCCAATCATCATGCCCATATTGATGGGCGGCACTAAAATGAAAGATTTTTGTTAAAAATGGGTTACTCATTTATTTGTATCCTACAAATTATTTAGTTAATCAAATTTAGGTTGGCTAGTGTTGGCATTAAAAACATTTCTGACCACTTTTATAGTCTAGCAAACTTTATTATCGTAATACGGAAGGACACAGATCTTGCAATACACATTGATCACACTGCGGCCTCCTGGCAATACATACGGCTCTGCCATGATCAATTACCATATGGGTCAGCTTAACCCAATCCCGCTTATTGAATACTTCCATCAGTTCTAATTCGATCTTCTTCGGGTCCTTGGATGTTGCGAATTGCAACAGGTTCATAATCCGAATCATGTGTGTGTCGATCACCATAGAGGGGTATCCAAAACACTCACCCAAAATACAGTTAGCAGTTTTTCTCCCTACTCCCGGTAACTTTATCAATTCTTCCATTGTTTGCGGGACTTTCCCGCCATGGTCATTCATGATTGCCAAAGATGATCCCTGAATACTTTTTGCTTTTTGGTTGTGGTACCCGCAAGGGTGTATTTCTTGGGAAAGTTTATTTAGATCGGTAAAGGCGAACGCCTTAACGGAAGGGTATGTCTTAAATAACCCCGGCAGGACCTGATTAACGCGATGATCAGTGCATTGGGCAGATAAAATAGTTGCTACCAATAATTCATGGGGATTACTGTAGTTAAGCGAACATTTTGAATCGGGATATTCTTTTTTTAGTAAGCGAACGACCTCTTCGGCACGGGCACTTATAACTACTTTATTTTCGATCATCTTCGAGTAATATTGATTCCGGATTATTTATAAGCGCAGATCTCAAATAGACCATGTCACATCCAGATTGACGATAATCATCCCGCAGTTGTTTTTGTATTTGGGTCATAAAACCAATTAAACGTAGATCGGGATATTTCAATTTTAGCGCTTGTATTGCATTAGGAGTAGCTTCAGAGTCATCTAAATCGACTACCATTAGACCATTTTCATCAGCTAGAGCAGCGAGGGAATCAAGAAATTTGATAGAGTGATCTAACTGCAGTAATCTATCTGTAAGCTTGGTGCCAAGTTCTATATCGTTGGTATAAAGATAAATATTACTCATAAGATTTTCAGATCGGGTATATGGGTCCAGTCAAATCCATCAACAGTCATTAATTGTTCATATTCATTTGTTATTTCTACAATCTGCTGTTTCAGATTATCGATATTTATACCGCGGTGAACACCAGAAAAACTGCTAAATTTATCTGCAGACTTTTTCAGTAAACTTTTGGCTCCATTTAGGTTGCCATTTCCTAAATGCACAAAACTTACAGCCAACTGAATTAGGCCCTGGATAAAGGTTCTGTCCGCCAGGTAATATTCTGACCACAGTTCTTCCCAAAGTTCATGTGCTTCGAAAAAATCTTTTTCTTCATAGGCCCGCAGTCCATCGAGAAATAACTGCTCTTTTTTCTCCTCTTCATTCACTGATAATTACCGCTTCCTTCAAACGGTAATGTTTCCCATCCATGGTAACCCTTCCAGCCTGTCTTAAAGGATCATGTTCAAAAAATACCGTCCAGTTTTCATCTACCATTCTTGATAACAGTGATCGTTTTTCTTTTATGGTTTGCACCGGGTTTAAATCATAGGCCATTACCCAAGTTAAGGGCACATGGGCGGCCATGGGAAAAATATCCGCTGCATAAAAAACAGTGTTGTCCCCATCCTTTATCAAGGGATGCATCATACCAGTCGTATGTCCATACGTCAGCATTATTTCAATTCCAGGAATGAATCCCTCTCTATCCTTTACACATTCGATCATGCCATTCTCGGCAAGAACCGACCAGTTCTCCGGCAAGTAACTTCCCCGATCCTTTTCACTGGGGGAATTGGCCAGAGCCCAATTGTCCTGATGAATCCAGTAAGTAGCGTTGGGAAAGGTTGGTACAATTTTACCGTCCTCAATGGTTGTGTTACCACCGGCATGGTCAAAATGCAAATGTGTGCAGAAGACATCTGTAATGTCAGCAGGTGTAAAACCATATTTTTCCAGGGATAACGACAAATTTATGTCATCCAGATCAATATTATATCTGGCTCTGGCCTTATCATCCCATTTGTCACCATTTCCTGTATCAATGATAATTTTACGATCATCGCTAACCAGCAAAAGAGACCGGGTCACCATCTGAATTCGATTATACTCATCAGCGGGTGTTTCTTTTTCCCATAATATTTTTGGTATGATGCCAAACATGGCACCGCCATCCAAACGAAACCGGCTGGTTTCAATACTATACAGCGTATATTTACCGACTTTCATTGTTATCCATCAGGAAATTAATCTTTTTGGCAACTATTGGTAAACAATCTATCGGCATCTTTTTTACGAAAAAACGTAAGGCCTCCAATGCAGCAAGTCTTTCCACAACCTGATTTTTTGATTGAATTATATTTTCAGCCAGTTTCACAAAATAATTGCCGCCTTCTTTCCTGAATTTTACCATGTTATCAGGATTTGATCCATCTGGATTTCTATTTTGTGTGGTATTCTGATTGCTGATCCAATGGGATATTTCTCTTTTGAAACCGGGCAGGCGTGTGTATTCTGATTCCCATAATCTCCAGACAGCAGCTACAGTAATCCAGTCTATTGGCTGTTCACAATTCAGAAAGATGGGTTCCAAGTCGTTGAACCCATTATCCGTACATTTATGAGGTTCAGGCAGTGGCTGTTTTTTAATTGTTTGTAAAATACATTGTACAAATGACCAAACGTGTTCCTTTTCCGGTTTAAACGCAAAGGCCCGCAAACAATGATAAATAAATCCACCGTAACCTTCTACATTTTGCAGCGCCAGTTCAGCCAAATTTTCCAAAATGGCTGGACTCCCATCAGCAACGAGATAGAACCGCGCAGCTTCCTCTTGCACTTGCGCAGCATCACCTTGTTGACAAGCATCTTCCAGATCGCTAATAAAAATTGTCAGCCCAATGCTTTCTTTTGACATATCCTCCAAAACTTTCCGGTCTTTTTCCCGCTGTTTTAATCCTGCGATATAATTGCCAGCATATGTCAAGAGTATTTCCGAAGGACTATCCCGTACATCGCCCAAGATATTCTTTACAGCATTCATACAGACAACTGGATGAACGATTGGATCATCATTATAAACAGTTGTTGCCGATTGAAGCAAGAGAGTTGCTAAGTTCTTTTTCAGAGAACCAGCTGGTTTGGGATTATTGAGTGGGCCTGATTCCGACACAACTTGAATAGTAAAATTTTATAAAAGAAGATTACTGCTTTGTTTCAGGCACAATGTCCTCTAGTTCTTTCTTTTCGGCACGATTATATCCAAGGTTGAAAAATATTTGCAATGAAAAGCCAACGATGCGCGAGTTCTCTGAGGGAAAACCAAATTCAGTAGTATGAGGCACTTCAATAAAACGGTCTTCTGGTTCATAAGTGGAGCTGAATAAGTCCTTCCCTAACGGCATGCTGGAAAAATCATGGAAATAGCCTACTTCATAACTCAATTTTGATCCTGGTTTTCCACCAATTAAAATACCAATGCGTGTACTAGTTTTATCACTTATGCCTTTGGGTATGTGCATGAATCTTAAGCCTGTCCAGGCTGTAGCTCCAAGTTCACCGGTTTTTTTATTCTGGCGCTGTCTAAATTTGTAATACGTAAAATCAAAATTGTAATTTGGGTTTAAACTCCAGGCAAGGTTCAGCATATCCCATTTATTCTCTTTTTCATACAGTAAGCGGCTATAATCAAGACCACTGCCATAAATTGGTAAACCAACTCGAACACCAATATCTGAACGTTTGCTGATCCCTTTACGATACCATAGGTAAGGGAAAACATTTTCTATTGAAAAGGCATATCCATATTCAACATCACCCTCTGCCATCCGTTGAGAACCAATCCGTGGGTGGGATGCGCAACCACTTAAAATAACAGCGATTAACAGTGTAGATGCAACCCGAACCATATTGTAAAGTCGTTTAAATATTAAATCAAAGTCAAGGGTTAGAGGATATAATTAAACCCCTGGCTCAATGGAGTATATTATATTACCCGCCTTCGGGACGGTCGAGTGCTTTTCGAGCCGGTTCTGGCGGCAGATTGAGAATTTCTTCGCCAAAATAGTTCCCCATATGAGCAATAATGTCTTTGACAGAAATCATACCCTGAATTGCACCATCTTCATTTGTAATCGGTATATGGCGGATTCCAAAGACATGCATTTTATTTAAAGCATAGGATATCGGATCATCCGGATGCAAAGTCTCTGGATTTTGGGTCATATAATCATCAATAATTTCAGCGGTCATATCCAATCCTTTGGCGATAGCACGGAGCAAAAAATCACGCTCGGTCATAACGCCAATGATCTGGTCATCTTTTTCTACCATGACACAGCCAACTTTTTCATCCCGTAATGTATCTATAACAGATTGGAGTGTAGTGCCTGACTGAACTGTTGGATGTTGTCGTAGTGATAATCCTTTGATCGGATCATCAAGT